>NZ_JADWMP020000039.1:0-18869 GCF_015767295.1 Shewanella sp. DW31 | reverse complement strand
GCAGATGATGTAGGTTCTTGGAATAGCCCCTTCCAGGGGCAAGTCAAAGCCGCCTTCTAAGAAGGCGGATTCTTTACATTTCATCTAAAAATCTGACAGCCCAATAATTTTTGTTATTAGGCCGCAGATTTAAAAGCTTTTTTCAGGGAGCCTAAACCTAAAGCTTAAAATGCGAGACCACGCCGACGAGTTGTTCCTTCGTCGCGGCCAAAGAGGTTGCGCTATTGAGGGTGGCTTTACCGCTTTGATTCAGTTCATCGACCATTTCACGAATGGTGGTCAGATTACGATTTATCTCTTCGGTCACAGCGCTTTGCTCTTCTGCTGCGGTGGCGATTTGATTACTGAGCCCATTAATATCGAACACATAAGTGGTCAGGGTATCAAGGTTTTCCGTCACTAGATTGGTGGTATCGGCGGCTTGCTGGCAACTGTGTTTGGTTTGCTCCATTGCGGTTACGGCGGCATTGGCACCAAGATAAAGTTGTTCCAGCATCTGGTTGATTTCTGCGGTACTTGCTTGCGTGCGCGCGGCCAGTGAGCGAACTTCATCGGCGACAACAGCAAAGCCTCGACCTTGTTCACCTGCACGGGCGGCTTCGATGGCTGCATTAAGCGCTAGCAGATTGGTTTGATCGGCAATTTCACCTATTACATTCAAAATCGCGGCGATATGACGGGTATTTTCGTTCATATCATTAATCGCATCAGCGGCGACATCGACTTTAGCGACCAAGGCAATCACAGTGTCGGCAGCTTGTTCGACGGCTTTCTTCGATTTATCCGCTTGCGCATTTGCTTGTTGAGTAAACTGGGCTGCGGATGCAGCATCACCCGCGACATTATGGGCCGTGGCGCTCATTTCAGTCATGGCTGTCACGACTTGGTCGGTTTCAACGGCGTGGATTTGTAGTGCATGATTATTGGCATTCGACTGCACATTCAATTGCCCTATTTGGTCGGACATATGATCCGAGGCTTGGGCAATTTCAGACATAATTTCACGTAGATTACCTATCACACTGTCGAGATCTTCTGCGAGTGAGCAGAGCTCATTTTGTCCTTTAATATTTGTTTTATGAGTTAGGTCGCCATGGGCAAGACGTTCCATTACCCGTTTTATCTCATTGATTATGTGGACGAGTTGTTTACTCATAATGAGGGCGCTGAAGAGTGACGCTACAATCGCGAACAAGATCAATCCCAGTAGGATGCTTTCTGTTGAGGTGACTTTATCTTCAGCTTGTTTGCCTAACTCATGATTTCTCTGAGTGATCAGCGTGACTAATTGGTTGATTTGATTACTGACCTTAGGCCCGAGCGCAGCACGCTCAGCGGTTAGCTCAGGTACTGCTCCAGTTTGTTTAGCGAGTGCCAGTTCTTCTTGGTAGAGACGAACATAATGTTCTGTTTGTGGTAAAAGAGTGTGAATAGCTTGAGCATCAGCGCCCATGAAGTCGGTATTAAATTTGGTCAGTTGAGAGACGAGTTGTGCAACCTTATGTTGTTGATCTGCGATAGCTTTACTGTTGTGGACTAAGGTGGCTAAGCGCAGCTCAAAAAAGGATTCTCGTACTGTAGTGAAAGTTTCTGCGAGCTGAGTGTTGTCGACTAGGCTTTTACTGGTCTCACCGAGTTCGTTAAAACTGCGATAGCACGAAATACCTATGATGATCAGTAAGATACTTGTAAACACTGATGGCAATGCCGTCAATGTACTGGTTTTGGCATTTTTAAACATGGTGACCTTCTAGGATAAAAAGCAGCAATGCGTAATTTAATTACGCTATAGGTAATTTTAGCGTGCGCGTGAGTTAGCCAGCAAGAGAGTATTTTATGGAAATCTCTACTAAGATACTGTTTTTAATTGAATTGTTTTATTGGTGTTGCATCTGGTTGGTTGCTAAGTTACGAAATGTTGTGTTGTTTAAATTCAATTTTTATCTATATGATTGTTTTTATTATTAAATAACTATGATACATGCAATTTTTTTACAGTGATTTAGCATTTAAATTGGTCTTTGTGATCTCGTACTCAAATGCTACAAATGATTCAAAATGTAATTCAGACATATACTTAAAGCCGATGACTCATGCTGAAATAAAAGCCCCCGCCAGTAGTGATTGACGGGGGCTCTACGTTTGCTAGTGGCTAAGTATTTTTTGGAATACCTACAACTAGATTCCAGTCTTATTCTTTATATTTAAGCGTGCCGTTGGCTTTGATTTCATCAAACCATAGGTTGTGATGTTGGCTGGCCCAGTTTTCATCACAGTAGCCTGACACCATACATTCCATACCACCTTCTGACATCACAGTTGCCATGAAGATGTGTACGATAGAGAAAGCACAGATCACGATAGCGCTCACTGAATGCAGTACCAGTGCGATCAAGCTTAATGTACGGCTTGGCTCGAACAGGTTAGGGAAGAGTAATAACATGCCCGAGGCCGAAATCACTAATCCAAACAGGGCAAATGCCCAGAACCACATTTTCTCGCCCGCGTTAGCAAAACCTGCATCTGGGTGCTTACCTTTGAACGGACCAAAGTTAATGTAACCGCCTACTACCATGAACCACTTTACGTCGTACATTTTTGGCAGTTGGTTTTTCGCCCATAGGGTGGTCATCAATGCCCAACCTATCATGAAGGGAATCGCCATCACGTCATGGATTTGCTTCGCGCCATAGACGATTGCTTCCCAGATGCCTTCGCCCAACCAAGGTTGGAAGAAGAAGCGACCCGCCAGCAAGGTTAAGCCTGTTAAAATCAACAGTAAGCATGGAATCGCGCCTAACCAGTGGATTGAAACATCAAACTTAGACCAGCGATGCACTAACTTGCCTGAAAAACCATGGTGCAGCTTGGAGATGCCATTCACCTTGATAAATAGGACAAAGATAATGATCATACCGAATAGTGCTGCCATTAAGGCGGGCGCTAACCAGTCGCTACGCAGCTCCAATACCCGTAAATCATAGGTATTGATCGGCTGAGCATGAAACTCACTTTGGGAGGTAGTGTATCCCGTGGCACCATCCTTCAGTTGCGCCCAAATTTGGGCATCAGACTGTTGAACTTGATTCGCCAGTTCATCACCACCATTGGCTATACACACAGCACTAAATAACAGTGCTATGGCTAAACCTATGTGTTTGAACCATTTGTTCATCATACATCCTCTCTCACTTAGTCGCGCCCACCTAGATAGGCGCTAAGCTAAGTCTGTGAACAGATCCTGTTGACCTGAATTAATTCCAAGCCGCGTTTTTAGCACCACGATAAGCCACACGCTCACGGAAGATGCTTGAAACCACTTCGGCATCACCCGCTAACAGGGCTTTAGTCGCGCACAGTTCTGCACACATAGGCAGTTTGCCTTCGGCAATACGGTTTGAACCGTATTTTTGGCGTTCTGCATCTGAGTGGTTTTCTTCTGGGCCACCGGCACAGAAGGTACATTTATCCATCTTACCGCGGCTACCAAAGGCACCTTTTTTCGGGAACTGAGGTGCGCCAAATGGACAGGCGTACAGGCAGTAACCGCAACCAATACAGGCATCTTTGTCGTGTAGCACTATGCCGTCGTCGGTTCTGTAGAAGCAGTTTGCTGGGCAAACCGCCATACAAGGTGCATCTGAGCAATGCATACAGGCGACAGAGATTGAGGCTTCACCACGTTGACCATCGTTGATTGTCACTACGCGGCGGCGTTGGATCCCCCACTCGAGAGCGGAGTCGTTTTCGTTTTTACAGGCAGTGACACAACCGTTACATTCGATGCAGCGCTTGGTATCACACAAAAATTTCATTGTAGCCATAATGGCAATTCTCCTAGCTTAAGCTGCACTTACGCTTTAACAATCTGACAGAGTGATGCCTTGGTTTCCTGCATTTGTGTCACAGGGTCATAACCATAGGTCAGCGCAGTGTTACAAGATTCACCAATAACGTAAGGCACTGTTCCCTCTGGATAATTAGGCGCTAAACTTTCTCCGTGCATCACACCCGCAAAGTGGTATGGCATAAAGGTAACGCCGGGTTTTACCCTTGGGGTAACCATGGCTTGTACCTTAATACGGCCACCTTCGGCGCCTTCTAACCAGACATCGTCACCGTTACGAATGCCGCGATCGGCAGCGTCGGCAGGGCTTATCTCAACGAACATTTCCTGTTGAAGTTCAGCCAGCCAAGGGTTGGAGCGAGATTCTTCACCACCACCTTCGTATTCAACCAGACGACCCGATGTCAGTACCAGCGGGTACTTGCCGCTCATGTCTTTGTCTTGGATAGACTTATACAGCGTAGGGAGACGGTGTACTTGCATGTCGTCATAGGTTGGGTATTTCGCCACTAAGTCACGACGTGCTGTGTATAACGGTTCACGGTGTACAGGGACTTGATCAGGGAAAGTCCAAACAATACAACGAGCTTTAGCATTACCAAAGGGGATACAACCGTGCTTGATCGCCACGCGCACTATGCCGCCTGACAAATCTGTTTTCCAGTTTTTACCTTCGGCTTCCGCTTTTTCTTCCGCCGTCAGATCATCCCACCAACCCAATTGTTTGAGCATATCGGCAGTAAATTCAGGGTAACCGTCTTGAATTTCAGCGCCTTTAGAATAAGTGTCATCGGCTAAAATGCTTTGACCCTTATATTCAACACCGTAACGGGCGCGGAAGTTACCACCGCCGTCTTTAACGTGTTTGGCTTGGTTATAGAGGATCTGAGTGCCTGGGTGTTTAGCTTCTGGCGTACCCCAACATGGCCAAGGTAAACCGTAGGTTTCGCCTTTAGCTGGGCCGCCTGCGGCTTCCAACGTCTTGTTGCTGAAAGTGCCCCAGTTTTGGGTGTGTAACTTGATACGCTCAGGGCTTTGACCTGTCATACCGATAGTCCACATACCGCGGTTGATTTCACGGGTGATTTCTTCAATCACAGGTAAACCATTTTCAATCGCGATGCGTTTAGTGTACTGCTCGGCAATACCCAGTTTTTGGGCTAAACGGTACATGATTTCGATGTCGGTTTTAGACTCGAACAGTGGCTCGATGACTTGCTCACGCCACTGGATAGAACGGCCTGAGTTAGATACTGAACCGTGAGTCTCAAACTGAGTTGCCGCAGGCAGCAGATATACGCCATTCTTACGACGGTGCATAACACCTGCCATCGTTGGGAATGGGTCGACAACGACGACTGTGTCCATCTTGTCTAAGGCATCACGCACTTCACGTTGACGGGTTTCAGTGTTGACCGATTGTCCCCAGAAAAACGCCATACGGATATTATCTTTCTGCGCTAACTTGCTCTTATCTTCTAACACACCATCGTGCCAACGAGAACAAGGAATACCCGGTGTCGTCATTGGATCTTTGCCAAGGTAGGCTGTTTGATCGAAACGACTTTTCACCCATGCCATGTCCAGATCCCAAACATGGGTCCAGTGACTCCATGCTGCAGAGGTCAAACCGTAGTAACCGGGTAAGTTATCAAATAACAAACCTAAGTCAGTTGCGCCTTGTACGTTATCGTGGCCACGGAAAATGTTAGTGCCGCCACCTGAAACGCCCATGTTGCCCAGTGCTAATTGCAGAATACAATAAGCGCGAGTGTTGGCATTACCCACGTGGTGTTGAGTTCCACCCATACACCAAATCACAGTGCCAGGACGGTTATCAGCCATTAATTTAGCCGCTTGATAAACCTCGGCTTCGCTCACGCCAGTGATGTTTTCGACTTCTTTCGGTGGGAATTTCTTCACTTCAGCACGGATACTTTCCATCTCGAAAACGCGGTGCTTGATAAAGGTTTTATCTTCCCAACCATTTTCAAAAATGTGCCATAACATACCGTAAATAAAAGGAATGTCAGTGCCTGGGCGAATTGCACAATGCAAGTCTGAATGCGCTGCAGTGCGAGAGAAACGTGGGTCAACGACGATGATTTTGGCGTTGTTTCTTTCTTTAGCGATCAGAATATGTTGCATCGAAACGGGATGCGCTTCTGCTGGGTTTGCCCCGATCAGGAAGATGGCATGAGCATTCTGGATATCGTTGAAAGAGTTCGTTTGCGCACCGTAGCCCCAAGTGTTAGCAACACCGGCTACCGTGGTAGAGTGACAAATACGAGCTGAATGGTCGACGTTGTTTGTGCCCCACATAGCCGCCAACTTGCGGTACATGTAACAACCTTCGTTAGAAAACTTAGCGCTACCCATGAAGTACACTGAGTCTGGGCCAGATTCTTTACGAATGTTGAGCATTTGGTCGCCCACTTCGTTAATAGCATCTTCCCAAGAGATTTTTTTCCACTTGCCATCAACCAATTTCATTGGATATTTCAGGCGTTTTTCACCATGACCATGTTCACGCAGTGCAGCACCTTTCGCGCAGTGACCGCCAGCGTTAAATGGGTGGTCGAATGCGGGTTCTTGGCCCGTCCACACACCATTTTGTACTTCGGCATACAGGCCACAACCGACGGCGCAGGCACTACAAATAGTACGTTTGATTTCGATTGGCGCATCATGCGGCACTTCTTTGGCTTCGACACGACGCATCATGCCTGTGCCCATCAGAGATGCTGCGGCAATACCACCTGTGGCGATACCTGCGTGCTTCATAAATTGACGACGGCTGATGCCTAACGCCGGTTTGTCTGCCACTGTGGCAACATTGGACTTGCGAGTTAACTTCATCGCTGACTTCTCCTAGATTAGCTGCGCAAGCTATCGTAATAGCTGCTGATATGCGCAGTTTCGTGGTAACCCTTTGACTCTTTAGTGGTTACCTTGCTGCTCTCGCTGACCTGTGCCACGCTCATGCCGGTTGCGGCAATGGCGGCACCCGCTACGCTGCCGACGGTGAGCGCTTTGAGCAAAGATCGGCGAGATAAATCGCTGGGTTGCTGCTTCATGCTGACTCCTGAAATTAGGGTTTAGTTTTTGAGATCGCACGGCTTTTTGTGGGGTTCATCTTGTTATCAAAAAGTGAAGATTAGCGGCGGAAAAGATAATGAAATCATCTTGTTTACCATCAATCATCGCGCGTGACGGCAATATAGTAGGAAAGGGTTGAGTAGGAATTGATCTAGGACAGTTTGCAGCCCTGAAATCGGCGGCCGTTCTCTTAAAGCGTTAACTCGCTCATAGTTTAGTGAACTACTAGGGAAGAGGGCGTTGGCGGATTTTTGTATCTCGCTGTTTCAGTTGTTAATTTTTTGTACTGTTGAATTAATGCGAGGGGTATCAGTGCGAATAAAAAACACCCCGCGAGGCGGGGTGTTTTGAGGATGTAAAAGCTGCGGTTTAACTTAGTCTTTATACTTTAAGCTGCCGTTGGCTTTGATTTCGTCATACCAGAGATTATGGTGCTGGATTGCCCAGTTTTCATCACAATAGCCTGACTTCATACACTCCATACCGCCTTCGCTCAGTACGGTCGCCATCCAAATATGCACTATAGTAAAGGCAATCAAGATAATGGCGCTGATAGAGTGGATCAGCAGCGCGCCCATAGAGGCTTCGCGGGGTAAATCCAAGCCTGGCAATACCAACATGATGCCAGATACGCTGATGAATAAACCAAACAACATCAGGGTCCAGAACCACATTTTTTCACCGGCGTTAGCGAAACCACTGTCAGGGTGCTTACCTTTGAACGGGCCAAAGTTGATATAACCACCTACCACTAAAAACCATTTCAAATCATACATCTTGAAGGTTTGTAACGGCATCCATTTCACCACACATACAGCCCAAGCCGCGATAAAAATGGGACCTGCCCAATCGTGGATTGTTTTGCTGCCATAGATCAATGGCGCCCAAAGGTCGGGGCCTAACATTGGCTGTATGACATGCTTACCTAACATTATGGTTAGACCGGTAAACATCAGTGCCAGACAGCTGCTCGCCATGATCCAATGGATCCACAGATCCGCCTTTGACCAGCGCGAAACCATCTTGCCTGAAAAGCCATGACTCAGTTTTGATGGACCATTCACCAGATAAAACAATAAGAAAGCACCAAACACACCTACCACGGCTAGCGCCATGACGGGGGTTAAGTATTCATTTCTCAGTTCTTTACCTTGGTTACCGGCAACGTTAATCAACACCCCAGTATCTATCCCTTTGGCAGTGGTATAGCCGGCATCGCCTGCTTTTACCGCTCGCCAAAGATCGGCATCGCTGGTTTGCGCTTTCGCCTGTTGTTGACTCGATTGCTGATCACTTGCGTGTACTGGGTTTGAGCTCATGACTGAACCTAATCCCAATCCCATGACGAGCACCAACAGAGCAAACAGACTGCGCAGTGATTTGTTTAACTGTTTGTTTAACATTTTCACTCCTTGCCAGAGGTTAGGGATTTCTCCCTAACCCTCGCTCTGCTTAGTTAATCTCACCTGTCTTGGGGTTGTAACCCCAAATCACGTTAGGATTGCCTCGAGAGGCCATACGTTGACGGTAAATGTTTGATACCACTTCCGCATCACCTGCGAGCAGCGCTTTAGTAGAACAAAGCTCAGCACACATAGGTAACTTGCCCTCAGCAATACGGTTGGCGCCGTATTTTTTACGCTCAGCTTCGGAGAAGGTTTCTTCTGGGCCACCGGCACAGAAAGTACACTTGTCCATCTTGCCACGACTACCAAAGGCAGTCTTTTTCGGGAATTGCGGTGCACCAAATGGACAAGCATAGAAGCAATAACCACAACCGATACAAGTATCTTTATTGTGTAGCACTATGCCATCTTCGGTACGGTAGAAACAATCTGCCGGACATACGGCCATGCAGGGAGCGTCAGTACAGTGCATACAAGCCACTGAAATTGAGGCTTCGCCAGGTAGACCATCGTTGATCGTCACCACGCGGCGACGTTGAATTCCCCACTCGAGAGCGGAGTCGTTTTCGTTCTTACATGCAGTGACGCAACCGTTACACTCGATGCAGCGCTTGGTGTCACACAGAAATTTCATGACTGCCATAATGGCTTATCTCCTCATCAAGTAGGTTAGGCTTTGCTGATTTGGCATAGGCTGGACTTAGTTTCTTGCATCTGAGTCACAACGTCGTAGCCATAAGTTAAAATGGTGTTTGCAGATTCGCCTATCACATAAGGCACTGTGCCTTCTGGATAGTTTTTCGCTAGGCTTTCGCCTTCAAACACCCCTGCAAAGTGGTATGGCATAAAACATTCACCGGCAATAACGCGCGGTGTCACCATAGCCTTAACCGTGATTTTGGCGCCTTCTGGACCATGAACAAAAACATTGTCACCGTCGCGAATACCGCGATCCGCTGCATCTGCAGGGTTCATTTCGATGAACATTTCTTGTTGTAGTTCAGCTAACCAAGGGTTAGAACGGGATTCTTCACCACCACCTTCATATTCCACTAGGCGGCCTGATGTGAGTGCCAATGGGAAGTCTTTAGCAAAATCCTTGTCTTGAATTGACTTATACAGTGTCGGTAAACGAGCAACCATACGATCTTCGTAGGTGGGGTATTTAGCGACTAAGTCACGACGAGGCGTGTAAAGTGGTTCGCGGTGGCGTGGAATATCGTCTGGGAATGTCCATACAATACAACGAGCTTTAGCGTTACCGTAAGGGATACAGCCGTGCTTGATAGCAACACGTTGGATACCGCCGGAAATGTCAGTTTTCCAGTTTTTGCCTTCGGCGTGTTTTTTCTCGTTTTCGGTCAGGTCATCCCACCAACCTAATTGCTTAAGCATATCGGCGGTAAATTCAGGATAGCCATCTTGGATCTCACTGCCTTTAGAGTAAGTACCTTCGGCAAGAATATTATTGCCTTCATGTTCCACACCATAGCGAGCACGGAAGTTACCGCCACCGTCTTTCACATGTTTGGCTTCGTTATACAGAATCTGGGTACCAGGATGTTTCATCTCTGGTGTGCCCCAACATGGCCAAGGTAAGCCGTAGGTTTCGCCTTTGGCAGGACCGCCGGGGGCTTCTAAGCTGTCAGCATCAAAAGTACCCCAGTTTTCTTGGTGCATTTTTAAACGCTCTGGGCTTTGTCCGGTATAACCGATAGTCCACATACCTGTGTTAAATTCGCGGGTGATATCTTCAATCAAAGGCTCTTCACCATTGACTTTAATATGCTTGAATAGCTCTTTATCTATACCCACTTTTTTGGCGAGTTTGTACATGATCACATGATCAGGCAGGGATTCGAACAGGGGTTCTATGACCTTAGAACGCCATTGTACTGAGCGGTTAGTCGCAGAGATTGAACCGTAGGTTTCAAACTGGGTTGCCGCAGGAAGTAAATAAACCCCATCTTGACGTTGGTGCATAACACCCGCCATGGTTGGGAATGGATCGACAACGACGACGGTATCCATTTTATTTAAAGCTTCACGCACTTCACGGCCACGGGTTTCAGTGTTGACCGATTGTCCCCAGAAGAACGCCAGACGAATATTGTCTTTTTGCGCTATCTTGGTTTTATCTTCTAACACGCCATCGTGCCAGCGCGAACAAGGAATACCCGCAGAAGTTTGCGGTTTTTGTCCTAGATATTCGCCTTGATCGAAACGGCTCGCTACCCAATTAGGGTCGAGATCCCACACATTATTCCAATGGGCCCAAGCGCCAGTCGTTAAACCGTAGTAACCCGGTAAGTTATCAAATAACAAACCAAAGTCGGTTGCGCCTTGCACGTTATCATGGCCACGGAAAATGTTAGTGCCGCCGCCAGGTACACCCATGTTGCCCAGTGCTAACTGTAAAAGACAGTAGGAGCGAGTGTTCGAGTTACCCACGTGGTGCTGAGTACCACCCATACACCAAATAATGGTGCCGGGTTTGGTTTCTGCCATCATTTTGGCGACGCGGTACATCTGCGCCTTTGGTACACCCGCAACTAACTCAACTTCTTCAGGGGTATACTTCTTCACTTCCTCGCGGATACGATCCATGCCATAGACACGGTGTTTGATAAACTCTTTATCTTCCCAGCCGTTTTCAAATATGTGCCATAACAGGCCATAAATGAAGGGGATGTCTGTGCCAGGACGGATATGCACGTACTCGTCAGATTTCGCTGCAGTACGGGTGAAACGTGGATCAACAACGATGATTTTGGCACCGCGTTCTTTACCAATCAAAATATGCTGCATGGCAACAGGATGCGCTTCACTGGGGTTTGCCCCAATAAACATGATGCACTTAGAGTTGCGAATATCGTTGATTGAGTTGGTTTGCGCACCGTAGCCCCAAGTGTTAGCAACACCGGCTACCGTGGTAGAGTGACAAATACGGGCAGAATGGTCGACGTTGTTCGTACCCCACAATGCCGCAAATTTGCGATATAAATAAGCTTGTTCGTTAGAGAACTTAGCGCTACCCATAAAGTAGACTGAATCTGGACCTGACTCTTGACGAATTGAAGCCATTTTATCGCCGACTTCATTAATCGCTTGATCCCAAGAGATCTTTTTCCATTTTCCGCCTTCTAACTTCATGGGGTATTTCAGGCGTTTTTCGCCGTGACCATGTTCACGCAGTGCAGCACCTTTCGCGCAGTGACCGCCAGCGTTGAACGGGTGATCGAATGCGGGTTCTTGACCCGTCCATACACCATTTTGTACTTCTGCATACACACCACAACCTACGGCACAGTGAGAACAGATGGTACGTTTGACTTCGGTGGGAACATTATGGCCAATATCTTCTTGGGCCTGTGCTTTACGCATCATGCCTGTGCCCAGCATGGACGCCGCAGCGATCCCTCCTGTGGCAAGACTTGCCGATTTTAAGAATTGACGACGATTGAGACCCAGTGCTGGCGCTTTAGCTTCGACAACCTGGTCTGTTTTGCGGGTTAATCGCATCACACACTCTCCTCTATTTTAGTTTTAAAGCGACGCATAATAGCTACGAATATGGTCGGTTTCGCGGTAGTTCTCACTTTTAGGCTCTGTGGTTGCTGCCGTTTTTGTCGAAGCTAACGCTTGACTACTCACAGTGACCACTGCGCCTGTCGCACTGCCGAGTGCCAATGCTTTAAGCAATTGACGACGGCCCATGTCGGAAGCTGGCTTCTTCATAGTGTCTCCTTGTGTTACTGGATAAGGTGGTATAAACGGCTACCACCTCGGTTATTGTGGAAGCCTAAGCTTCCGTTATTGTTGCTAAGGTAAACATTAATCTCACCTTCGCAGTTTGAACTCATCTCTAACATTTACATTTAGCACGCACATGCCGCGCTATCACTCAGTTTAGTCTTAGTTCATTAACTCTACTGGTTTTGCTAAATCGCTGGTGGCTGGCTGTAAGTCTGCGCTGCCTGGGCAATTGACTGGAATATCTAAGCTTAATTGCTCAAAAGCACTGGCTTCCATTGCAAAAAACGCTTTTGCTAGCTGTGCAACCGTGGCGTAAAACGCCGCACTTGGCGCCTTGGCTAAATTATCGCAAAAACGGCCAATCCAGCTGCCGATATGGCGTTGGTAAAAAGCCAATTGGCGATAACTTGGCGCTTCTAAAATCAGGGTTCCCATCACTTCACACAGGGCTGCAACGTGATCTTCGGGTTCCTTGACGTTGTCTTCGCGTTCAAACCCCAGTTGCATTAAGTCTTGGCGTAGCAATGCCAGTGGTTTATCCATCAATGAGCCCGTCATAAACCAGCTGCCGTAGGGCAGGATCTCACCGCAACCTACACCGAGGAACAGGGCAAAATACTCGTCTTCTAGTTGTGCGCTGTTGAACTGCTGTGCGGCGAGTTGGAGTGATAACCAAGCTTTAGTCATCTCGTTGTCTTCATTGGCATCAATTTCAAGATTGGCCAAAAAGTGTAGCAGTTCAGGGCTTGGCTGACGGCGCAATAGGGCGGCTAACAGTTGATAGATATCGGCTCTCAACTGATCGTTTTCTGAAGCTTGTCTTACTGATTCGGTCATAGCGGATCTCTTATCGCAGTTGCTTTTCAGGATCTTGAAGAATGTCTTCAAACATGTCTTTTACCCGGCAGTCGCCACACATTTTCAAGCGTTCAATATTGGCAGAAAATGCGCTGTGCGCGCCGACCATATCCAGCATCCGATGCACCATAGATTGGGTCGCAAAAGGAGAGCCGCAGCGAATACATTCGAAGGGGGCTTCTTCTTTCAGGGTGTGTTGTTGCTGACGGGCAGCTTTATTAAAGTTAATTTGCGGGGTAAGGCTTATCACTTTTTCAGGACACGCTGCCTCACATAAACCGCATTGCACGCAGTTTTGCTCAATAAAGTGTAGTGAAGGTTTGTCGCCACCATCTTGTAATGCCACGGTTGGGCAAATTGCCACGCAGGACATACACATAGTGCACTTTTCTACATTTACACTGACTTTGCCAAAGGGAATATTGCTGAGGCTGAGGCAAGTATCGATTTCACCCGCTTGGCTATTGAGGTGGTCGATCGCTTCAAATAGCGTATTGCGTTTAGTGGTCGACGCAAATGCGGCGGGCACGATCACGGGCCAATCTAAGCTGATATCGAGCATCGAATCTAAATCGGCAAGCATGCTTGGGTCGATGAGGCTGATACGTTGCGGCTGACCCATCTCATCTAAAATACTGTTGGCTAAAGAAAGTTCGCCTTTAAGCATTTGCGTTAGGGTTGGCGCTGTTGCATCGGTGTTGAGGATCAGCACTTGGCGCGCGCCCCAAGCGAGTACTGACAACCAATGATCTACGCTAGCAACGGTAATTTCTTCGAGGGCAACGGGGAGGATGTCGCCTGCTAAATCGTCACTAATAAAGTTGGCGCCGACGGCATTATCGTGGAACAAAATCACCGGTGCGGTTTGTGCTTGCTCGCGGAACCGACTAACAATTTTGTTCAGGTATGAATGCAAAGCTTGCGGCGTAGGTAAATCGTAACTGATAGCACCCGTTGGGCAAGCGCTGGTACAACTGCCTGCGCCGTGGCAAAGATATGGATCGATTTCAATTTTCTTTGCGACACTGCTGATCGCATCTGCTGGGCAGAAGTTGAGGCAACGATTACAACCATTGATGCCATTGCGGTCGTGGGCACAGATATCTGGGTTAATTTTGACGTAGCGCGGCTTATCAAATTGGCCGATGAGATCGGGAATTTGCGCAAGGGCATCTTCGAGTTTTTCAGCGTCTTGGCCTACGTAAAAATAGCCGGGTGGCAGCATTTCTAAGTTCAAACAAGCTGCGCTGCTCAAATCGAGCACGATATCGAAATGGGGTTTACGGATTGACACTAAACTGAGTTCGGCTGCACCATCTTGATGTTCAACACTGACTTGAAATTGGCCTAAAAAGCCTTTTACGCCAATGAGTTTGTTGTAATAGCTTTCGACATCAGTTGCCGCTGCCATGACACGTTCTAGGTGTGCTTCATCTTGGCTGGTAATGGCTTCGTTGGCTAAAATCACCCTATGGGCCATAGTGGACAATTTGTCCGCGGCAAGGCGAGCCAGATCTTCTGGGCCAATAATAAGAACATTGCCTTCGGTGGTATAGCTGACAGTTGGCGGGATCAGATTCTGCAACATCTGAGTTTGCGTTAATACCTGTTGTCGCGCTTGTTTTAACGCTTCTTGGGTTTGATTGGTCATCAAATAAGTGCTCACATTGCGTTCCTGAACAGTACTTTGGCTGTTTCTTGTTTTACTGTATCTGGGCAGATTTAGGCGGCTGGTAATAAGTAAGTCATTGCCTTTTCTGCTTTTATCTAAGCTTTTTTATATCTTAGTACAGCAATTCACATACCAAAGTTACGGACATTAAAATTAGCTAAACTGACGTTAAACAACTCGGGTATGTACCTGAGCTAAGGGCTCTGGTGCATTTTGGGGTAGGTCATCAGTCTCCCCATCCAAATTGTCCGTTATCGGCTCAGCTGCCCATTCGACTTCGACTTCATTAGTCTCATGAGTTGTTGTTTCGCTTACATCAAGACTCGTGGATGGATTGCTTTCTTCAGTTTGTTTGGCTAAAACAGCTGATTCTTCATCCGAGGTCTCGCTGTCTTCGGCTATGTAACGGAAGACTTTTTGCATCAATTCAGCTGAGACTTCTGCACTGAGTTTCGGTTGATTACTGTAATCGAGTGCATATTCCAAAAGCCCATCTATCTCGTTGAAATGCGGTTGTTTCCACAGTGCACGTAGCGCTGCAGATTTAGCCGCAGGGTCAACATTGGCGCCCATAAAACTCGCAAAGCTGCCGCCTACTTCAATTTCGTCTGGATTGGGTAAATCCGCTGCAGTGAGGATGCGATTAGGATCGTCATGCTCTGCAGTATTAGGTTCAATGGCTGACTCTGTGGGTTGAAGCTGCTCAACTGCCATAGTGGGCTCGGCTACGATGGTCTCCTGAGGTGTGATTTCCCCGTTAGCCTCTCGCGCTTCCTCTGCTGCAACTTGTTCGCGCCGTTGGTTCCAGCGACTCAGTAGCCCGCCTGTTTTTTGTATGGATTCAGCCATTAGTCCCTCCGCAATGGATCGTGACTCGGGCCTTGATTATTACGGCCATCGACATGTTTACGGCGATGAGCGGCAATTTCGACTTCACCATATTGGGTGATAAAGGCTTCAATCCAACAAGCGATAGCTTTTGGCATCAATAAGTTGAGGACAGGGGTATTGCCCTCAAGACAACCCGCCGCGACATTCTGATCCGCCGATAATGCCGCCGGTATCCAAGTGCCATCGGCCGTTTCATCACATACTAAATACAGCATGGCGTTATCTAAATCGAGATTGAGGCGATAGCTGGCGCGTTCGTCTTTGTGCAGTTCGAGTAGCACTAAGGTTGCATCGTCTGGGGCTTGATGGGTGGCGGGAAGTAGGTGATCAATTTCCCATTGTACTGAGGTCCAGCGGCCAACTTGCTTCTCTACTTTCTTGAGTGAAACGTACATAGGCCAAACACTAGTTGTATGTTGCATTGTCTCTCCGTCTCAGCCGTGTTGATGGACAAACCGTAGAGTGAACGGTTCGGTTTTACCAACAAATTGCGATAAAAGGTCACTGCAATATTGGTGCCAGTAAACATAGTGGATTAGTTTGAGCTAGATCATCAAAAACACCCTGTAAATTGGACATTTTGTCCAGTACAGGATTTTGTTTGGGACATAAAAGGGCTAATGAAAAATCAGCATTGCGGCAGATCACGCATTTAACCCCAATTTTTATGTCTAGGTATAAATATTGCTATGCTCTGGCCATGACTCGTTAAGCGGTAACATTATGATCTCTGAAAATATCACTATTCCTGATAACAACATGAGCACAGATAGCGAAATAGCGGTAGCCAATCCTTCTCAAAAAACTCAGCATCAGTGTTCTTTTGTGAGAACTCAAGTGGAAGTACCGCTAACCATTGCTGTAAAAGCAGTGAATGAAGCTGGGGAAGTGTTGGATAAATTTGTCGCCTGCGAACGTCCGCTTACCGTGTATTTGAACTGGCGACCAATAGTGACACTTATGACCCTAGGGGCGAAACCTGAGTCACTGGCGTTAGGTTATCTTAAGAACCAAGGCTTTATTTCGGATGTGAGCTTATTGGACTCGGTTATTGTCGATTGGGATGTGAGTTCTGCAGCCGTGGTTACCCGTGAACAAACCGCCGATCTGGATGAGAAACTCTCCGAAAAAACGGTGACATCAGGCTGTGGTCAAGGCACTGTTTATGGCCGTTTTATGCAAGATTTAGACGGCATCAATTTACCAACGCCAAGTCTTAAGCAAAGCACCCTTTATAGCTTATTGAAAAATATCAATGAATATAACGAAACCTATAAAAATGCGGGTGCTGTGCACGGTTGTGGTTTGTGCGAAGACGATAAAATTATGGCTTTTGTCGAGGATGTTGGCCGTCATAATGCCGTAGATACTTTGGCTGGGGATATGTGGCTGACTCAGGATCGCGGCGATAATAAGATATTTTATACCACTGGTCGCTTAACTTCGGAAATGGTGATTAAAGTCGCTAAAATGGGGATCCCTATTTTGTTATCACGCAGTGGCGTGACTCAAATGGGCTTAGCACTAGCGCAGCAGCTGGGTATTACTATTATTGCCCGCGCCAAAGGTCGTCACTTTTTGGTGTACCACGGTAGTGAAAATCTGCAGTTTGATGCCAATACCGCTCCTTAGCCCCAAGTTAGCTAAGACAGTAATGCTAAGACTTACATGCAGTAACGAAGAATAAGACAAGGAAACAAGATGACGTCTGCCAGTGAATTGGTCTACATGAGCGCGAAGCAAGTGGCTGAGTATTTAGATCTTAATGAGAAAAAAGTCTACGCCATGGCTAATGACAGAATTCTCCCCGCCACTAAAATCACCGGTAAATGGCTATTTCCGAAAGTGTTAATCGACCGTTGGGTAATGGATTCTTGCCACAGTGGCATGCTGACCGACCGTTTATTGATCACTGGTAGTGACGATCCACTATTATCTATGCTGGTGGCGCGTTTGATGGCGCAAGTTGGTAGCCGTGAGTTGATAAGCTACAGCGCAACAGGTTCACGCTTAGGGTTAGAGTTGCTTGCTAAAGGTTATGCCGATGTGTGCACCTTACACTGGGGTAGCATGGAGGATAGAAATATTCGCCATCCAGCTTTACTTAAAGGTTATAACAATCATCAGCAATGGATCATGGTGCATGGTTACTCCCGTCAGCAAGGGTTGATCATGCGTGCCGATATGCACCACAGATGCCAAGAAGAAGATAAAGTCGTGAACTTGCCTTGGCGTTGGGTGAGTCGTCAGGGGGGCGCAGGTAGCCAACAGCACTTAGAGCATTGGTTGTTAAAGCAAGGTGCTCGCTTAGATCAACTTAATGTCGTGCTAACTGCCTATAGTGAACGCGAGTTGGCGGGTTATATCGCTAGGGGGGATGCCGATATTGGTTTTGGTTGTCAATCTGTGGCTTTGGAAAGTGGTTTAAGTTTCGTGCCGCTGATTAAAGAGTCTTTCGATTTCGTTATGCCGCAAAGCATTTACTTCCGTCGTCAACTTCAACAACTTTTTACTATGTTGGCGAGCGGTCACTCGAGGCAAATGGCGGCACTACTTGGTGGCTATGATCTTACAGACTGTGGACAACTGCTATGGAGTGCGAGCTAATCCACTCAACTCGATAATGGATTAAGGTGAATAGAGTTGAATGGTCTCTGAACTACTTATTACTGCTACTACATGCTGATATCTAATGTAGTCAGCTACTAACGAATAAGTATCAAAGAGACCCTCTTTCTATTGCGGATTACGTCGTTTCGACTTTCTATGGTGGGTTGGTGGGAGGCAACTACTATATATAGGTAAAGTATCTTTATCGCCAAATACACTCAGAGTGTCATCTTCTTCTGTTGTTCCCCGTCATTCTCCCATTAACGACTCTATATAAAAGTGGAGGTGAGATATTCCGGTTCGAGCAGCCGTTATTCTCATTTAAATCTGATAGCATTCATGCTCATGATCCCTTTGTCTTGATACTGTACGCTGGTAATTAATTGGGTCAAATTACAGATAAAGTGCTATTTTGTGGATAACTTTGGGGGTAAGTGGTGGGTATCTTGTGGCTAGATTAGATAATTAGAATTAACTGCAAATTTCCTTAAAATAGGGGTTGCACAAAATCTTCTGCTCCCTATAATGCGCATCCACTGACACGGCAGGCAGCGAAAGCCAGCTGACGAGTTAGGTTGAATTGAGTCGCTTTTAAGCACTTAATTCAATCGCAGCAAGAAGTTGTAAAAAACTCCTTGACGCGAAACGGGAAGTGCGTAGAATACGCAGCCCTAGCCAACTGGAAGCGTTCGGCGCTCAGTGTGGTACTCAAGTTCTCTTACGAATATTG
>NZ_JADWMP020000038.1:0-19276 GCF_015767295.1 Shewanella sp. DW31 | reverse complement strand
AGATGATGTAGGTTCTTGGAATAGCCCCTTCCAGGGGCAAGTCAAAGCCGCCTTCTAAGAAGGCGGATTCTTTACTTTTATGCTTTGCAGTTAAAGTTGAAATAAATAATTGAGTAAAATTTTGAAGATTAACAATTTGTTATTCATGGTTCTATGACTTTCACCCGTATCCCATGTACGGTATCATTGCACCAGTTAAGTTCATTTTAGGATTTTACGGGAACTTAGTGCGCTGTAAAAAATCAAAATGATCAGTTTGGAAATGTGTCAACGGAGATCAACATGACCCAAGAAACCTTATATTCGACGAGTGCGTCAACACTGGAAGTGAACAAACTTCTTAAAAACACTTATATGCTGTTATCGATGACATTGGCCTTCTCTGCCCTGTGTGCGGGTTTGGCAATGGCATTAAATATCAGTCCCTTAGTCTCCATTGGTTTATCGATTGGTGGCCTAGTACTGTTGTTTGTCACTTTACGTAAAGCCGAGTCTGCAGCGGGTATCTTCTGGGTGTTTGCCTTTACAGGTATGGAAGGTGCCTCACTGGGCTACATGCTCAATCACTACGCGGGTATGGCAAACGGTCCACAGCTGATCATGCAAGCACTGGGGTTAACGTCAGTGATTTTTGTTGCGTTATCAGCCTATGCCGTGACCACTAAGAAAGATTTCTCTTTCCTACGTGGATTCTTGTTCGCCGGCTTGATTGTGGTGATCGCCGCCGCTGTGATTAATATTTTTATGGGTAACAGTGTTGCCTTTATGGCAATTAACGCAGGCTTGGCGTTACTGATGACAGGTTTTATCCTGTTTGATACTAGCCGTATCGTCAATGGCGGCGAAACTAACTACATTCGCGCGACTATCTCGTTATACTTAGACTTCTTAAACCTCTTCATCGCGCTGTTGCACCTGATGGGCATAGGCAACGATGACTAATCCTAGTTAGCGATTTTTAGCTTAACTTGCGTTAGAATGGCCCTACTTTTAGGGCCATTTTTATTTTAAATGAGCAAATTTATTATCCAAGTGAACGGGCCCGCTTATGGCACGTCGGCGAGTGTTAATGCCTTACGCTTCTCCCAAGCTGCACTTTTAGCTGGGCATCAGATTATCTGTGTGTTTTTTTATCAAGATGGCGTGTATAACTCCACAGATTTAAGCTTACCCGCCTCCGATGAAAACGATGTGATCAGTGACTGGAAACAGCTGGCGCAATCCCATCAGGTCCCGTTAGTCAATTGCGTTTCTGCAGCGCTACGTCGCGGCATTGTGAGTCAGCAAGATGCCAGCGAGAATGGCCTTAGCCACTGGAATGTGGGCGAGTCATTTATCATGGGCGGTTTAGGTGAGCTAATCACAGGTATTGAATCGGCCGATCGTTTGATCAGTTTTTAACTCTCAGGGCTACTATGAAAAAATTGTGTATCCTATTTCGCTGCTCGCCACATGGTACTGTTCGTGGCCGCGAAGGTTTAGATCTTGCCCTGCTTAGCGCTAGCTTCGAACAAGAAGTGAGTTTAGTGTTTGTTGATGAAGGTGTGTTGCATTTGATTAAAGAGCAACTGCCTGAGCTTATCGGTGCTAAAGATTACATCTCCACCTTTAAAGCACTGCCGCTGTATGATATTGGATCTGTATTTGTCTGTAAGCAATCCTTAGCCGATTACGGCTTAAGCCATGGCTTACTGTCGATCCCAGTGACAGTCGTCAACGATGAAGCCATCGCAGCCCATTTAAACCAAGTGGATGAGGTCTTAGTATTCTAATGATTTTACATCATATTCAAACATCTCCCAGTCGAGATAGCGCGCTGAAACTTTGTTTACGTTACGCCTGTAAGGAAGATGCGATTTTATTATCGAGCGATGGCGTTAACGCGTTACTGCTGCGCCAGTGGGCAATGGCATTATCGCCCTTCAAGTTGATGGTCTTAAAAGACGATGTTGTCGCACGTGGCCTATCCGAACGTTTAAAGAACGTCATGCTTATCGATTACAATGAGTTTGTGGCTCAATCATTACTCCATGACAAGGTGATAACGTGGTAAATCCATTGCAATTTAATGGCGCAGAAATCGACCGTGACCATCAAGGTTATTTAAAAAATCTTAACGATTGGCAACCCGATATGGCCCTGTTGTTAGCGGCAGAAGAGCAAATTGTACTTACGCCAGCCCATTGGGAAGTGATTAACTTTGTTCGAGATTTCTATCTCGAATATAAAACGAGCCCTGCTATCCGTGTATTAGTTAAAGCCATTGGCCAAGCCTTAGGACCAGACAAAGGCAATTCAAAATACTTATATACCCTATTCCCGATTGGACCTGCGAAACAAGCAACGAAAATCGCTGGCCTGCCCAAACCAGCTAAGTGTATTTAATGGCAAAGGGTTAAGTCATCACGTAAACATGACACAAACAAAAAGGCATGTTCCCTTGGGAAACATGCCTTTCTTTTTACTTGAACAAAGTTGATAGGGTTATTTGACGTTTTCTAACACAACCCAGATGGCTTTGCCTACGGTGGCGAGCATTACAGCAAAAAATACTGCAATCACAGCGGTATAGGAAAGCCAACGGAGATAGCGCTGGCCTTTATCCATAGTATTATTTTGTGTTCCATTAGCCTATTTGAGTCAAACCGCCCATGTAAGGACGCAGAACTTCAGGGACTGTGATACTACCATCAGCATTTTGATAGTTTTCTAAAATAGCCACTAAAGTACGACCTACAGCTAAACCTGAGCCGTTTAACGTATGCAATAGCGCAGGCTTATTATCTGCTTTCACGCGGTAACGTGCTTGCATACGACGGGCTTGGAAATCCTTCATGTTTGAGCAAGAAGAAATCTCACGATAGGTATTTTGTGCTGGTAACCAGACTTCGATGTCGTAGGTTTTGCTTGAGCCAAAGCCCATATCGCCAGTACATAAAATCACAGTTCGATACGGTAAACCTAAACGCTGCAACACTGTTTCAGCATGACCAGTCAGCGCTTCAAGTGCCGCCATTGAATCTTCAGGCTTAACAATTTGCACCATTTCAACTTTATCGAATTGGTGCTGACGGATCAGACCACGGGTATCTTTGCCGTATGAGCCCGCTTCGCTGCGGAAACATGCAGTATGCGCAGTTAACTTTATTGGCAGCTCGTCTTCATCAACAATGCTATCGCGAACTAAGTTCGTTAATGGCACTTCTGCGGTTGGGATAAGGCTCAAGCCTTGGCCTTCTTCAGTCGCAGGTTTAGTGTGGAATAAGTCTTCACCAAACTTAGGTAGCTGGCCTGTGCCGAGTAAGCTTGCCTCGTTAACCAGTAATGGCACATAGGCTTCGGTATAACCGTGCTCTGTGGTATGTAAGTCCAACATGAACTGACCAATGGCGCGATTTAAGCGGGCGACTTGGCCTTTCATCACGATGAAACGTGAGCCAGTAATTTTAACGGCATTTTTAAAATCTAAGCCGTTTAAGCCTTCACCTAAATCGATATGATCTTTAATCGGGAAATCAAAAGTGCGTGGCGTCCCCCAACGTCTCACTTCAACGTTCTCTGTTTCATCGGCACCCATTGGTACTGATTCATCAGGCAGGTTAGGCATAGACATGGCAATGGCATTGACTTCTTCAAGTACAGCGGCCAGTTCAATCTTTTTGGCATCCAACTGTGAACCTAAATCGCCCACTTGCGCCATGATTGCGTCAACATCTTCACCACGGGCTTTAGCTTGGCCAATGGATTTGGAGATGGCATTACGCGACGCTTGTAATTCTTCGGTAGCCACTTGCAGTGACTTACGCTTTTCTTCTAATTGAATGAGATGAGCTATGTCTAAAATAAAGCCACGGGTAGCCAGTCGCTCAGCGGTAACTTCTAATTCGTTGCGCAAAAATTTAGGATCTAACATGTGATATATTCTTAATAGTTAAATGCGAGAAAAAACCAGTTGTTGACCTAAGTACACCATGAATAAACATAGACTTAGATTCAACACCACATTCAAAATCGCCTTCAGCCAATCCCCTTCTTGCATCAGCAACAAGGTTTCATTAGAGAAAGTCGAAAACGTTGTCAAAGCACCTAATAGACCGATACCTATAAGCGCTTTGAGTTCAGGGCTGATATGACTCATTTGCCCCAGAGCGTAAATTACGCTCATAAAAAATGAACCTATAACATTAACCAACAGTGTACCAAAAGGAAAACTGCTGCCAAATACTTGGATCATGAATATTGAAATAAGATAGCGTAAAACTGCTCCAATTGACCCACCGAAAGCCACTAATAAGATGTTAGTCATATCTTTTGTTCTCACTGGCTTGATCTAACTGGGCTAATTGTGCCAATTTATCTTTGATCCGCTTCTCAAACCCTCGCTCAGTCGGAAAATAAAACTGTGCTGTTTGTAGGGATTCGGGGAAATAATTTTCACCACTGGCATAAGCATTGGCTTCGTCGTGGGCATATCGATACCCTGCACCCATGCCGATGTCTTTCATTAATTGAGTCGGTGCATTGCGTAAATGGTGCGGTACTTCGACTTGTCCTGTTTCGCGAGCTAACGCACGCGCCGCCTTAAATGCGGTATACACAGCGTTGCTCTTCGGCGCACTGGCAAGATAAACAATGGCTTGTGCTATTGCTCGCTCACCTTCGGCGGGGCCAACACGGTGAAAACAATCCCAAGCATTCAGTGCGATTGTCATCGCCGCAGGATCGGCATTGCCCACATCTTCAGAGGCAATCGCCAGTAAGCGCCTTGCCACGTAAAGCGGATCGCCACCGCCTTCTAATATTCGACAAAACCAATACAACGCCGCATCGGGTGCTGAGCCGCGAATGGATTTATGTACCGCTGAAATAAGATCGTAAAATTGATCGCCGTTCTTATCAAAACCAGCAACTTGGTGCCCCGCCACTTGAATTAACATTTCAGTGGTAAAGGTACCACCGTCGATGAGCATATCACTCATCAACTCAATAAGATTTAACGCTTTACGGGCATCACCATCACAAAGTTGTGCCAATGTGGTGAGCACATCGGTTGGCATTACAAATTGTCGTAGGCCTAAACCGCGCTCGTTATCGTTTAAGGCTTGAGTCACTATATGGGCGATTTCATCATGGCTTAAGCGCTTGATAAGATAGACCCTTGCCCGCGAGAGTAAGGCATTGTTGATTTCAAAAGACGGATTTTCTGTGGTCGCGCCGATAAAGATCACTGTGCCATCTTCAATAAATGGCAGAAAGGCATCTTGCTGACTCTTATTGAATCGGTGGACTTCATCGACAAACAATAGGGTACGTTGGCCACGGGATTCTGCAACGGCTTTTGCTTGCTCAATCGCGGCGCGAATGTCCTTAACGCCAGAAGTGACCGCTGAAATGCGTTCAACGTGAGCATTTGAATAATGTGCGATTAATTCGGCTAAGGTTGTTTTACCTGTGCCCGGCGGTCCCCACAACATCATAGAATGGGCGCGCCCTGCTTCCAATGCTTTACGTAGTGGTTGGCCCTCACCCAGTAAATGGGCTTGACCTATGTACTCGCCAATCGTTCTTGGCCGCATGCGCGCGGCCAAGGGACGAAAATCGGGCGCAAAATTAAACGATAAACTGCTCACGCGATAGCCTAATGCGCTGCTTTACGACGTTGATCATCAACATCGACGCTGTCTGGGATCACAAAGGTGAACAAGGCTTTGTCTTTATTTGTGATGGCTTGCTGATTGCTTAAATCAAACAGGCTTAAATTACCTTTATCATCGGCAACATTAAAGTTGACTAACAGGGCATTTTTGAAACACACATTGACGGACAATATGCCCGAATCAATCGCCTTAGGTTTGATCTCATAGCAATCTTGTTTCTTGGACACTGAATACTGTGACCAAGTCGCATCGTCGCGGTGGACGAGCAATGCGATGGGAGATGCATTGATTGCTTCAGCAAAATCCATGATGACCACCTCTTCGGCGAAAGGATTGTAGATCCACAAATCTTTACCATCAGCGACAATCTGCGATTCATCTGGCTGGGTTAAATGCCAATAAAATTGATTCGGATACGCTAAGGCAAAAATGCCAGACCCCGTTTGAATAACCTTTTTATTGACATCTGTTACGGTTTGTTTGAAATCGGCTTTTAGTGACGCGGTACCAATCAATTTTTCCCTGAGCTGCTGCGCATCATCGGCAAACACAGCCGCGCTAAATAGCAAAGGTGAAGCTAACAACACAGCGCATAATCGTTTTTTCATTTTATTCCTTACCCTGTAAACCCTTGGGTGTATCAAAGCTACGCCTTAGCGCGGCTTAATAATGTTTTGGTGCTGGCGGCGCTAAGACTTCACGGTTACCGTTGTGGCCTTGAGCAGAAACAATACCTTGTGCTTCCATCTGTTCTATAATGCGTGCTGCACGGTTATAACCAATCTTAAATTTACGCTGTACGCTTGAAATCGAGCCGCGACGAGTTTCAGTCACAAAGGCAACGGCTTCATCGTATAACGGATCGTATTCTTCGTCTGATTCAGCGGTTTCACCAGGCAATAATACTTGTTCACCATCACTGGCACCGTTGAGGATTTCTTCGATATATTGCGGTTTGCCACGGGCGCACCAGTCGGCAACAACACGGTGAACTTCATGATCATCAACGAACGCACCATGAACACGATTAGGTACCGCAGTACCCGGTGGCAAAAATAACATGTCACCCATACCAAGCAAGGTTTCGGCACCCTGTTGATCTAAAATGGTGCGCGAATCGATACGAGATGACACTTGGAACGCCATACGTGTGGGAATGTTGGCCTTAATTAAACCTGTGATCACATCCACTGACGGTCTTTGGGTTGCAAGAATTAAATGTATGCCTGCGGCACGCGCTTTTTGGGCAATACGGGCAATCAACTCTTCAACTTTTTTACCAACAATCATCATCATGTCAGCAAATTCATCGACCACGACAACAATCGATGGCAGCTTATCTAACGCAGGCGCTTCTGACTCCATGCTGTCAGAAGACTTCCACATAGGATCTAAAATCACTTCGCCATTGGCCTTCGCCTCGGCAATTTTAGCGTTATAGCCCTTGATGTTACGTACGCCCATCATAGACATCAGCTTATAGCGGCGTTCCATCTCGCCGACACACCAACGCAGCGCATTGGCAGCTTCTTTCATGTCGGTCACGACTTCACATAGCAAATGCGGAATACCTTCATAGACAGACAATTCCAACATTTTGGGGTCGATCATGATAAAGCGTACATCTTCTGGGCCAGACTTATACAGTAAGCTGGTGATCATCACGTTTACACCCACAGACTTACCAGAGCCTGTAGTACCGGCTACCAATAAATGTGGCATTTTACCAAGATCAACAACAACGGGGTCACCAGCAATATCTTGGCCTAACACCATAGTTAAGTTGGATTTACTCTCAGTAAAGGCGGCACAATCTAACACATCGCGCATAAACACGGTTTCGCGGAATTTATTGGGCAATTCGAGTCCGACATAAGCCTTGCCCGGAATAACTTCAACCACGCGCACACTTTCAGCCAGTAATGAACGAGCTAAATCCTTTGATAGATTAGAGATTTTTGACGCTTTAACGCCCGGCGCTAATTCTAATTCAAAGCGTGTGATCACAGGACCTGGATACACACCCACTACATTGGCGATGATGTTGAAATCGGCCAATTTAAGCTCAACAAGGCGAGCGACTTGATCCAATTCCTCTGGGCTGATGGGATTCTTCTTACGGTCAGGTATGTCGAGCAAGTTAATACTCGGCAGAGGATCCATCGGTTTTTTCGGTGCGGGTTTGTCTTCTTGTCCTGGCAATACCACAATGCCATCGACAATTTTAGCTTTTTGATCTTGCTTATTACGCTGCGCTTGATTCACTGCACCTGTTGACACTTTAGTATCAAAATCAATGACATCATCATCGCTAAAACCTAGACTTTCATCGTCTTCATCTTCTGTAAATGCTTGACTGCTAAACACAGGCTCATTGTCATCATGATCGAATGAATGCGAATTTAAATCGGCATTGTCTTGCTCATCGGCATTTGAATGTTGAGGTTCAGCTAACCAAGGTGGCGCTTCAAAATTGCCATGGGCGGCCAAATCATCATTATCGATTTGTGGCTCAACCCGTTGTACACTCTTACTTTTACTGCTATTCAAGCTCAGAATTTTTGCAAGCGCCGATAGTTTGTTTTTTGGCGACGAATTATTCTCAGTTTCAGTAATAATACCTTCTGGTTCAATGACCATATCATCAGTGGCAGCATATAGCGTTGGGGTTATCTCAGCTCTACGACCAATATGACGCTCACGCACCTTAGGCTTTTCAACTATGGGGGGCTTTTCTAGCACATATTGGGATTCACGGCGCTGTTTAAACTTATCCACCACGGACATAAAACCACGGGTATCCTCGGTTTCATGCTCACGCTTCATCGCTTGCGGCAATAATTTTAACTTTTTATAAATCCAAATAGAGACTAAGCCGATTTTCTCGACCACCGTCAGCCAGCTAATCCCAGTCAACAGCGTAAAGCCTGAGCCCAAGAAACACAGCAGTAATAAGGTAGTGCCGAGTTTATTAAAATACGGCAACATGGCTTGACCGATCACATCACCCGCCACTCCGCCTGCCGAAAACTCGTAGATGTTGTTGGCATTCATGCTCGCCAAAGCAGAAAATCCTAGAATGATCAGTAAAAATCCTATCAATCTCAGGGCCACTGAAAAGTAATCAATTTCAAGTAAATGATGGGCACGTTTGAACAATAACCAACCCGTCGATGCGACAATAATTGGCATGATATAAGCCGTAACGCCGAAGAAATATAACAGAATATCGGCAATCCAAGCCCCTACTGCTCCGGTCCAGTTTTTAATATCGCCTTGAAAATGCGACTGACTCCAACCAGGATCAGACGGACTAAAACTCGTCAATGCGAGCAAAATATAAGTGGCGAGAACACAACAAATGATGAGTCCGCCTTCCAGCAGACGTTGCAGGCCAGTGAGCGTGCGTACACTATTTCCTTGAGACAAACGACGTAATCCATAAAAGTGAAAACAGGTGGGCTAACGATACCAGAATCCCACTAAATGTGGAGCACATTAGCCTGTTTTTCTATACAGAATTGGTCATGATTGGCAAAATTTAGTCTATTGAGGTGTTTTAGTGTGCTTTTAGGGAGGAATGAGTTATTACACAAACACTTCCGTTAACAAATTTGTTTAAAAATGCCACAAAAAGAAGCCCCTAAGTTAGCAAACTTAAGGGCAATACAAGGCGAATAGTAATAGGCGTTAAATGAGATGAATATATCGACGTTACTGATAAATAAGGGGCCTAAGCCCCTTATTGTAAAACCAAACAATCAGGGTAATTTAGATATCTGAGAGTAGATGATTTATCGCTACACGACTGGTGTGCTTAACTTCTTCCATCACAACATAAGTACGCGTGTCGGAAACTGAAGGTAATTTCAATAAAGTTTCACCTAACAAGCGACGATAAGCCGACATATCTGAAACACGAGTTTTCAGTAAGTAGTCAAAATCGCCTGAAACCAGATGACATTCTTGAATATCATCGAGTAGTTGCACTGCACGGTTAAACTTATCAAACACTTCGGGAGTATCACGGCTTAATGTGATTTCCACGAATACCAGTAGGGATGCACCCAAGAAATGAGGATTCACCAATGCGGTATAGCCATTGATGTAACCTTGCTTTTCGAGACGTTTTACTCTTTCTAAACACGGAGTTGGACTTAGTCCGACTCTTTTTGACAATTCCACATTTGAAATGCGGCCATCAAGTTGTAGTTCATTAAGAATGTTGCGATCGATGCGATCCAAGTCTTTTACAGGACTCTTTTTATTATATGCCATTTATTTAACCTTGCTTTATCACTAAAACAACATTTTATTCTACGTATGCCGAAAGTTCAGCAGCATAAACTGCGTCGCCGATACTATACTAGATATCCCTGAATTAATCACGTTCAGGTCACGATAAAATAACAATTATGCCCATTAAAAGTGGGATTTCAGGCAATTGAGGCTCAAAGATGATTATTGGTGTTCCCAAGGAAATTAAAAACCACGAATATCGTGTCGGTATGGTTCCTTCTAGTGTTCGCGAGTTGGCGATCAAAGGTCACGACGTTTTTGTTGAAACAAATGCAGGCATAGGTATTGGTTTTTCAGATCAAGATTATATTGATGCTGGCGCCACAATTTTAGCGACTGCTGCTGAAGTTTTTGCTAAAGCGCAGATGATTGTAAAAGTAAAAGAGCCTCAAGCAGTTGAACGCGCTATGTTGCGTCACGATCAGATTTTATTTACTTATCTGCATCTTGCTCCAGATTTACCGCAAACTGAAGATTTAATCAAAAGTGGTGCCGTATGTATCGCTTACGAAACTGTGACAGACGATCGTGGTGGCCTGCCTTTGCTTGCCCCTATGTCTGAAGTCGCTGGTCGTATGTCAATCCAAGCTGGCGCTATGGCATTAGAGAAATCTTCTGGTGGCCGCGGTATGTTATTGGGCGGCGTACCGGGGGTTGAGCCTGCTAAAGTCGTCATTATTGGCGGCGGTATGGTTGGTACTAATGCAGCACAAGTAGCAGTTGGTATGGGTGCTGATGTTGTTGTGCTTGATCGCAGTATTGATGCTCTACGTCGTTTAAATGTGCAATTCGGTTCTGCTGTAAAAGCCATTTACTCAACTGCGGATGCAATTGAACGTCATGTTATTGAGGCCGATCTTGTGATCGGTGGTGTACTAATTCCAGGTGCTGCGGCGCCCAAATTGGTTACTCGTAGCATGATTTCACGTATGAAACCTGGCAGCGCTATCGTTGACGTGGCGATCGATCAAGGCGGTTGTGTTGAAACTTCACATGCCACTACTCACCAAGATCCTACCTATATCGTTGATGATGTTGTGCATTACTGTGTTGCAAATATGCCTGGTGCGGTCGCTCGTACTTCAACATTTGCGCTTAATAATGCAACCTTACCGTACATTCTCAAGTTAGCAAATTTAGGCTATAAAGAAGCGCTGTTGCAAGACAAGCATTTTCTTAATGGCTTAAACGTCATGCACGGTAAAGTGGTGTGTAAGGAAGTGGCTCACGCCCTAAACTTAGCGTTCACATCTCCTGCGACACTATTAGTATAAGTTTTTAATTAACTTAACTTTTTATGTGGATTTAAGCTGGCTTTACTTAGTATGTAATTCAAATCGGTCTCGATACTATTGAGGCCGATTTTTTATTGGGTAGAAATAGGCTCCACTACGATCGCACCATCATATTTATACAAGCTCATCCCGTGCTTCATTTCGTGGTTCACACTTAAGCTATTTATTCACAGTAAAGTAAAACTGACACTCTCCATACTAAAACGGATGGACTCGATTAGTGCAATCTAAAAGAATCGCCCTCCAACACTTTACCCCCACAGGTAAATTCCCTACAATCCTTGCAATTTGCTAAAGGCACGGAGATAAAAATGAGCCAGGTCAGACATTGTAACTTATTGATTTTGGGTTCAGGCCCAGCAGGATATACCGCAGCCGTTTATGCTGCGCGTGCGAATTTAAAACCTGTGATGATCACAGGTATGCAGCAAGGCGGTCAATTAACCACGACGACTGAAGTTGAAAACTGGCCAGGTGACGCGGACGACTTAACGGGTCCAGCCTTGATGGAACGTATGCAGAAGCATGCTGAAAAGTTCGATACTGAAATCTTGTTCGATCACATTAACGAAGTCACTTTAACCGAGCGCCCTTTCCGCTTGAAAGGCGACAATGGCGAGTACACCTGTGATGCACTGATCATCGCAACTGGCGCTTCTGCCCGTTACTTAGGGTTAGAGTCAGAAGAAGCTTTCAAAGGTCGCGGTGTATCAGCCTGTGCAACCTGTGATGGCTTCTTCTATCGCAATCAAAAAGTCGCAGTTATCGGTGGCGGCAACACCGCCGTTGAAGAAGCATTGTATTTAAGCAATATTGCTGCTGAAGTTCACCTCATCCATCGCCGTGACACCTTCCGCTCAGAAAAAATCTTAATCGACCGTCTGATGGACAAAGTCGCCAATGGCAACATCATCCTTCACTTAGATCAAACCATGGATGAAGTGGTTGGTGATGCCATGGGTGTGACAGGTCTGAAGATGAAGAGCACTAAAGATGGCTCGATCACTGACTTAGCCGTTGCTGGTGTGTTCGTCGCTATTGGTCACAGCCCTAATACCGGTATTTTTGAAGGCCAGTTGGAAATGAACCACGGTTATTTAAAAGTTCAGAGTGGCTTGCAAGGTAACGCCACGCAAACCAGTATCGAAGGTGTTTATGCCTGTGGTGATGTGATGGACCAACATTATCGTCAAGCCATTACTTCTGCTGGCACCGGCTGTATGGCTGCACTCGATGCAGAGCGTTATTTAGACGCTAAGAAGTAACTAGACTCGATTTTTCAACGAATAGCAGGTTTAGCCTGCTATTTTTTTAGGTCAAAATCGTTAAGCAATAGCAAAATTTTTGCGGGCTTACCAGTAAGTACTGTTCACGCGCGCACGTGTCTTTCCTTCACGATTCTTAATCTTGTACCAGTTAGATGGGCGCTTATAAGTGTTTAGGTAAATAACATCATTAGGTTAAGTCAAAAATGGCGCACAAAAAAAGGGACCAAATGGTCCCTTCTCTACAGCAACAAACTAATTTCTTAGTTTAACGCTTCTTTTGCTTTTTCAACTAAAGTTGCAAATACAACTTTGTCGAATACAGCGATGTCAGCCAAAATCTTACGATCGATTTCGATAGACGCCTTTTTCAGACCGTTGATGAAACGGCTGTAAGACAGACCATTTTGACGAGCGGCAGCATTAATACGTGCAATCCAAAGTTGACGGAATTGACGTTTTTTCTGACGACGGTCACGATAAGCATATTGACCAGCTTTAGTTACTGCTTGAACAGCAACACGGTAAGTACGGCTACGAGCGCCATAATAACCTTTAGCTAGTTTTAAAACTTTCTTGTGACGAGCACGAGCGGTTACACCACGCTTAACTCTTGGCATTTTCTAAACTCCTAAATTAAGCGTAAGGTAATTGACGCGCGATTGCTGGAACGTCAGCTTTTGATACTAAACATTTGGCACGTAAGTGACGTTTACGTTTAGTGCTTTTTTTCGTCAAAATGTGACGTAAGTGTGCTTGCTTGCGCTTGAAACCATTAGCGGTTTTCTTAAAACGCTTCGCTACACCCTTATCTGTTTTCATTTTAGGCATTTCTAAAACTCCGCATTGGGATGTTTAATAAAAAGCAAGGCGAGCAAAGGCCATAGACCTTTGCTACTTTAAGTTTTGCCCTACTTATTTCTTTTTAGGCGCTAGCACCATAATTGCTTGTCGGCCTTCCATTTTCGGGAAAGATTCAACAACCGCATACTCGTCCAAATCAGCCTTGATACGGTTCAATAGATCCATACCCAGGTTTTGGTGTGCCATTTCGCGACCTCGGAAACGAAGCGTAATCTTCGCTTTGTCCCCGTCTTCCAGAAAACGTATCAGGTTGCGTAGTTTTACCTGATAGTCGTTTTCGTCAGTTCCAGGACGGAATTTAATTTCCTTGACCTGAACCTGCTTTTGCTTCTTCTTTTGTTCCTTGGCTGACTTAGCCTTATCAAAAAGGAACTTACCGTAGTCCATAATGCGACATACTGGAGGTTCAGCATTTGGGCTGATTTCTACTAGGTCTACACCTGCTTCATCTGCCAAATTCTGAGCATCTCTGATGCTTACCACACCAATAGCTTCACCATCAATGCCTGTTAAGCGTACTTCTGGTACACCTGTGATTTCTTCATTGATTCTATTAGGGGCCGGCTGACGCCCTGCTGTTTTTTTGATCTTTATGACCTATTCCTCCAACAATTTGAGACTACGGAGCGAAATCTGTTGATGGATTTTAGTGGCGAAATCTTCAAGTCGCATCTTACCTAAATCGATACCATCACGGGTACGCACCGCTACTTCCTTATTTTCCATTTCTTGATCGCCAACGACCAACAAATAAGGGACACGCCTTAAGGTGTGCTCGCGTATTTTAAAGCCTATTTTCTCATTCCTCAAGTCAAAAGACGCTCGAATACCTTGTTCTTTGAAGAATTTTACGACTTCTTCAACATAATCAGCCTGTTTATCGGTGATATTCATCACGACAACTTGCATTGGGGCTAACCAAGTTGGGAAACGTCCTGCATATTCTTCTATCAAGATACCCAAAAATCGTTCCAAAGAGCCTAAAATAGCACGATGGATCATCACTGGGGTCTGACGGCTGTTATCTTCGGCAACGTAAGTTGCACCAAGACGGCTTGGCAACGCATAATCGAGCTGCACAGTACCACATTGCCACGCTCGGTCCAAACAATCGTGTAAAGTAAATTCGATTTTTGGTCCGTAGAACGCGCCTTCGCCTGGCAAAATAGTGAATTCAATATTATTGGCACGCAGAGCTTGCTTAAGTGCTTCTTCCGCTCTGTCCCACATCGCATCGTCACCGATACGTTTCTCTGGGCGAGTCGACAGTTTTACTACGATATTTTCAAAGCCGAAGGTCGCGTAAGTATCGTAAACCATCTGGATACAGGCACTCACTTCCTCTTGAACTTGGCTGTCAGTACAGAAAATATGGGCGTCATCTTGCGTAAAGCCACGTACACGCATTAATCCGTGTAACGAGCCTGAAGGTTCATTACGGTGACAGCAACCAAATTCAGCCATACGCAATGGCAGATCACGGTAAGATTTCAACCCTTGGTTGAAGATCTGCACGTGGCCTGGGCAGTTCATTGGTTTGATGGCGTATTCGCGGTTTTCGCTGCTGGTCGTGAACATGGCTTCTGAGTATTTATCCCAGTGACCAGAACGTTCCCACAACACGCGGTCCATCATTAATGGGCCTTTCACTTCTTGGTAAGTATATTGGTTTAGCTTACGGCGAATGAATCTTTCTAATTCGAGGAAGATGCTCCAACCGTCGTTATGCCAAAACACCATACCCGGTGCTTCTTCTTGCATGTGATACAAGTCGAGCTGCTTACCGATTTTACGGTGGTCACGCTTAGCCGCTTCTTCAAGACGGGTTAAGTGTGTGCTCAAGGCTTTTTTGTCGGCCCAAGCGGTACCATAGATACGTTGCAACATCTTGTTTTCTGAGTTGCCACGCCAATAAGCGCCGGCAATGCTCATTAATTTAAAATGCTGGCAGAAACGCATGTTAGGTACGTGCGGTCCACGACACATGTCAGTGTATTCTTCGTGATGATACAGCGCAGGCGTCGCGTCTTTGCTGATGTTCTCATCCAGAATGGCAATCTTATAATCTTCACCGCGCGCAGCGAATGTATCACGGGCTTCTTGCCAGCTAACGACACGTTTTACTACGTCATAGTTGGTTTTTGCCAGTTGAAGCATGCGCTTTTCTAATGCGTCGATGTCATCTTGAGTCAACTTGTGCTCAAGGTCGATATCATAGTAGAAGCCATTATCGATAACAGGACCAATCGCCATCTTGGTTTCTGGCCACATTTGCTTAATCGCGTGACCTAATAAATGCGCGCAAGAATGGCGAAGAATTTCAACACCTTCTTCGTCTTTGGCGGTAATGATTGATAGCTCAGCATCGGTTTCAATGAGATCGCAAGCATCTTTTAATTCGCCATTAACGCGGCCAGCGATACAAGCTTTCGCTAAACCAGGGCCAATATCGGCGGCAACATCGAGGGTCGATACAGCATGAGCAAACTCGCGTTTGCTACCATCGGGAAGTGTAATTACAGGCATGAAATGTCCTTTCCAGTGGTGACCCACACGTAGGGCCACTTGGTTTTAGTTAATGTAAGAGAAATGCTCGCTAGGTTAAGACAGTACAGGAGTCTTAGCCGCCTTGCGTAGCAGGGCGTTTATTCTAAGGGATTGTAGCTAAAAGGCGCAAGCATATTGACCAGAATTGGGATTGGAAACAAAAAGCAAATTCATGATTTTGCAGTGTCTTGGTAACTTCTTGGTCATCTAACTCCCCTATTCTAGCGCCAGTTTATTGGGCATCACTGAAAACATGACAAGGGAGTTGATATGTTGAACTGCATTCTACTGGCTGTAACACTCACGCACACAGCAACCGCTTTACCTGAGCCGCAGGTGAAAATCACAAGCAAATCTTTGATTGATACTCAAGTGTTACTCGTTGATATTAAAAGTGAACTTGAGCAACAGATGCAGCGTTTAACGCTGGATATTACCCAAGATGCCCGCGATGGCGTGTTACACAGCAATGAAATGGAGGGGTTAGTGACGGCAAAGGACTAGTTTTTAGAAGAGATAATGATCCAACAAGAAAATATTTAACCAGAAGGTCTATCATGCTGCGTTTTGAGACCGACTTCATCTAAGTCAGTGCACTGCACTCTGCTGTATACTCAAATAGGAAGCACATAAAGCGCACTCAGGTTTCGAAATCGTCAAAGCGCAGACAATATAAGCGATAAGCGTACGAAGTATGAGATGCGTTGATTGAGCAGAGCGATTCGCTCTATTGGCGATAAGGAGTTGCACCATGAGAGTCATGAACAAAGTTATTGCTTGTCCCCACTGCGGGCACCATCAAGATATCAGTATCGATGCCAGCTGTGGAGACCAAGATTATTACGATGACTGCCGAATTTGTTGTAATCCGATTCACTTACGCTTACACATCGATGAATCGAGACGAACGGTTGAGCTGTATATCGATTCAGACGACGAGCAAATCTATTAAACGAGATTGCACTACACGCTGCGATGTCACAAAACTAACGTGCTTGTTCGTTAAAACGCCTGGCCAGCACGCGCTCGACTGTGTCGACGATAATTTGTGTTTGGCTGTCGATCTCAATATTGAGTTCACCACCCACTTTATACTGACTTAAATTGGTCAGTTTTAGGGTTTCAGGAATTAAGTGCAACTTAAAACCGGAGTCACTCACCTCGCCAACCGTTAAACTACAGCCATTAACGCCAACAAAACCTTTATAAAAAATGTAATCCATCCATTTAGGCTCAATGCCCAGTGTCAGATCATAATGCTGTTCTGTATGGCTAATATCGATGACTTTGGCCTTAGTATGGATATGGCCAAAGAGAATGTGCCCACCAATTTCACTACCAAAAGTTAACGAACGCTCAACATTAACGCTTTGACCTATAGACAAATTAGCCAGATTCGTCAGTCGCAAGGTCTCTTCCACTACGTCGAAAAATACCCTATCATCAACGACCTGAGTCACAGTAAGACATACCCCGTTATTTGCCACACTTGCACCAATCGCAAGTCCCTCATGCAAATCAGGTTCGAACGCTACCTCAAGGGTATTTAGGCCATCTTTCTTATGTATTGCAACCACCTCGCAGGTGGCTTGAACTATACCTGTAAACATTTTCTGCTCGCTTAATCGTTAAAGGCTGTATTTATGAATCATTCAGGCTATCAAGCCAAACGTTTAATCCAATTGGCGCTGCCGGTGCTAATAGCTCAGGTCACTCAGACCATGATGGGCTTTATTGATACCGTTATGGCGGGCCGTGTTAGCGCGGTTGATATGGCCGCTGTTGCGGTCGGCACTAGCCTTTGGTTACCCGCTATTCTGTTCGTCCAAGGTTTACTGATGGCTTTTACGCCTTTATTTGCCCACTACAATGGAGCTAATAATCAAAAAGCTATCCAACCTTTGGCCTTTCAAGGTGCCTATCTTGCCATTATAGGCGGCATTGGTGTGATGGTTTTCCTTGCATCAGCACCCTTTGTGCTTGGCCACATGGACTTGGAGCCTGAATTATACCGCTTAACCATAGGATATCTCGACGGTATTTTATGGGGCGCGCCCGCATTTGTACTATATCAAGTGCTGCGCGGCTGTAGTGAAGGGATTTCTTATACATTACCGACCATGGTCATTGGTTTTGTCGGTCTAGCCGTAAATATCCCCGCTAACTATATTTTTATTTATGGACACTTTGGCGTACCGGCCATGGGCGGTGCAGGCTGTGGTATCGCCACTGCTCTCGTATTCTGGGCCATGCTAGTTGCCATGACCATTTACATGCAGTTGCATAAAAAATTCGCGGCTTTAGCTCCCTTCAGTAAATTTCATCGCCCAGACTTTGAAACTATGAAGAAAATGACCAAACTCGGCATGCCGATAGCAATGGCGCTGTTTTTTGAAGTGAGTTTATTTGCCATCATAGCGCTATTACTCGCGCCACTTGGCGCAACAGTGGTCGCAAGTCACCAGATTGCACTCAACTTTTCTGCCATCGTATTTATGCTGCCGTTATCTATCGGTATCGCGGTATCGATTCGGATTGGTTATTACTTAGGCCGTGATCGCGCTGATATTTCCGCGGTGGTTACTAAAGTGGGCTTATGGCTGGCACTATCCCTTGCTCTAACGACAGCGGTTTTGACCGTATTATTTAGATTCCAAATTGCGAAACTTTATAATGGTGATCCTGAAGTGGTTGCCTTAGCCGGCAGCTTGATGTTGATGGCAGCCCTGTATCAATTATCTGATTCAGTTCAAGTGGTCGCAGCGGGTGCTCTTCGCGGTTATAAAGATACACGCAGCGCTTTTTATATCACGCTGTTTTCCTACTGGGGGATTGGTATGTCACTCGGTTATACCTTAGCTTATACGGACCATATCGTTCCCGCGATGGGCGCCCATGGATTCTGGGCAGGATTGATTGCGGGCTTGACCTCAGCAGCGCTGTTATTTTTCATTCGTCTGCGTTACATCCAAAAGCATGGCGTGCATTTGAGCCTTATTGAAGGTGACAGTGTTCACCATTGATTGCATTAATGGCGAGCGACAGTGCTCGCCTTTTGGTTTATCAGTTTGATTTCGATGCATTCTCTGAAGTAAAGCGAATAAAAAATTGCGGTTTTATCGGCGGCATTGTTGAAACACTGGGCAAGTTGCACAGCAATTCACCATTTGACGACAAATTTGTTTTTTTTGCTTGCCTGCCCTGCGCTATGCCCCTAATATAGCGTTCGTTCCAAGGCGCAACGCTTTTGAATAGCTTGTTAAATTTTGCGATGCACCCGTAGCTCAGTTGGTTAGAGCACTACCTTGACATGGTAGGGGTCGGTGGTTCGAGTCCACTCGGGTGTACC
>NZ_JADWMP020000037.1:0-29513 GCF_015767295.1 Shewanella sp. DW31 | reverse complement strand
TAAATATCAATCAATGCCGATAAGTGACGTTATCGGCACATCTAATCCCTTCCACACAAAACTGCGCACAATGTATAGATCGTTACATTATTGCAATTATTGTTAAGTTCTTTATTTCAAAGGTTTAAGAAGGGGAGTCCGACGAAACACTTTCTTGATTACTGACCTACCTCCTCACAAAATGAGTCGTCGAATTTAGCATGTGCTATCGCTTCAATTAGACGGCTTATTTGTGCTTTCGCTTCGGGATCTTTCTCTCGCCATTCAAGGCTATACAGCATTAATACCCCTGCATTTATCTGCAAGATTTTACCGAATTGGATTAAGACTGAATTCTTTGGAAAAGCGGTGTTATTTCGCCAGCACGATACGCCACCCCGAGAAAAACCAAATTTCTGTGAAACCTGATAGTCAGAAGTGAGGCTGTATGCGGCTCGAACTAAATCGAGTAGATCAGATGGGTTCATATTTTCTAAAATCCATTTCTTTGCCTTGTTGGCTAATTTTAGTCCATGTTTCAATCAAGTTTATACGTCAAATGCATATTTGACGGTTTAAAGTAAATTAAACATCATGTTCCTGCCTTGTGTTGGGCGCTGGTCGTAGGACGCGACCAGTTAGCCCAAATCCAAAACAAGGTTAAACACAGGAGCAGACTAAATGACCAGCTACAAGAAAGTACCTAATTCAAATATTGAAGTCCCCGTATGGATGGACGCTACAACCTTAACTAAGCCAATTAGTAACGCTTTGCGCCAACGTAACGCTGAAATTATCCGCCGCCTGAAAGAAAAATTTTTCGGGGGTGCAAGATGATTATTCAAATGAACATCACCACAGAAATGCGCCAGCGCTTGGCTTTTGCTGAAACGCTTTCGGTTGATATCAGTGCTCACCCTGAAATAGCAGAGCTTAAGGCTGACTTGGTCGCCGCTCATGCGCATATTGAACACCTTCACGGCCTTGTAAAAAAATACAATCTGACGAGAAAAATTGCTGAGGTAGTTAGCGCTTGGGAGGAATCCCAATGTCAACTTTAGCTGCATCTTTTGAAGGCGTTCAGCGTCTAAACCCTAACCCTAAATGGTCGCATGTCCCGTTTTTCCTGTCGCAATGTGAAAAATACATTGAAATGTCAGAGCGCTACATTTTGCGTGGTCATATCAAATTAGCCGTCCAAGCATTTGATTGTGCACAGGGATATTTGAGCCTTGCCAAAGATGCGGAGCTTAGGGGGCGTTCATGCAATTAACCGCCTACGCTCAGAGCCTTGTTGATTACGTCAACACACATACACGTTATGGCGAAATAGGTAGCCAAATTTTTCTTGATGAATGCTTGGAGCCAAACTGGCGCTTAATGCAGGAACAGCCACCGATTAATGATGTGATCATTAGCGAGGGGGGCGACGATGACGAATAGCGCCGCCTTGCCACGGAATCAGACCAAAACCCTACAACAGAGGAGTAATGAATTATGGACAACCGCTAAACCGATAAAGGGGGCGCGGGTGCCCGTTTCCAGTGTTGAGATAACAGAGGAAACGCCGCCGCTCACCTTCGAGCCGCAAGACTTAACCGCCCCAAGGGGCGGTATTTTTGTATCTGAATTTGAGCAAGCAGCGGCCGAAAAATTAAAGCTGGATTTAATGCGTCGCAATGCCAGCTTTTTTGCTGAAATGGCACTGAAAAACCCAAGCCCCGCAGGGCGGCCAACGGCCGAAAAAGCTAGGCTAGTCAAGGATTGCAAAAGTCCGACACGCCACACAGTAGCCACGACAAACGCCCGTAAACAAGCCCGCATTGGCCGATATCTTGAACATTTACGCGCCAAGGATAGCGAGGCTCACGGCAGTGTTGCCGCCTCGCTTGGCGTGAATCTCGAAGCCTCAGAGCGTTTTATTGTTCGCGACATTTACGAAAAAGCGCCCGATACCGTTGCCCATGTACCTAAAGTCGGTCGGGTAAATCTGGAAACAGGCGAAATATTGCCGCCGATGGACAATAGCACTCGCCACGACAAAAGCGGGGTGGTGATCTGCAAGACGCCAGTTGTTAGAGTTTCCCACCGCGCATGGTCTAACGAATACCGCTTAAGAGTTCAAGCGGGTATGCCGCCAAGCGACGCGCCGCCGCAACAGTCGGGCGATAGAGTGACCAGCGATTTAAGCAGTCGCGGAGCCCGCAATATTTTAGACGCTGGCGCTTATATGGCCGCTGTCAAAGGCGGGTTTACCACGTTCTTAACCCTGACTTTCAATAGCGAAGCCCGCGAGCGGATCATTAGCGGTGACTCGACAATCGGCGCTGAGTGTTCGCGCTTCTTTGATGCCGCCAGTAAAATGTATCAGCGCGGATGGTCAGTAGATGGGGAAGTACTCAAAACTGAAAACGGCTTTGATTGCATTGGCGCGACGAATTTTGTCGAGCCGATGGGCGATAAGCTGGATTATTTATGGGTAGCAGAAGCGCCAAAGAATAAACAGGGTGAAGTTAACCCGCATTGCCATGTGCTGTTGCGCTGGCAGGTTGAGCCGTATTTGTTCCATGACTGGGCAAAGCGGATAGAGAATTTATGGGGGCAAGGCTTTGCCAACTTGCAGCGCATAAAAAGCGCCAATGCCGCAGGGGGCTATTTGCTCAAAGCCTTGGGCTATCTGACCAAAGGCGAAAAAGCCGACCAAGGCGAAATCAAAGGCAATCGCTATAACATTTCAAAAGGTGCCCGCGCCGAGCCGTGGGAAACCATAGCCAGCTATCACGCCGAACACATGGCCTCAATCATTGGCGAAATCAAATACAAGCTTGAAAACCGCGCCGCGCCAATCCGCAAAGAGATTGGCCGAGCCTATGGCGCACTCGAAAAGGCAATCCGCGACAAAGCCGTGATGAAAGCGCAAAAACGCGCCGATGCCCTCGCAAAAATCAATAAACGTATTGCCGAGCTTGAGCAAAAAATCAAAACCAGTAAAGCCGCGCTCAAAGCGGGCGAGGTTCGCGCCCAAGATTACCAACTCACGTTTAAAGGTGCCGAATCACTTGCCAAGTTTTTCAATTGGGCGATCGGAGCTCGCCAGTGGCAAGGCTTAAGCCGTGAGAGTGAATTTATCCAAAACCGTATCTGTAAGCGCCTTTGGACAAAAGGCATTAACGCAGCCCGCGCCACTTATAGCGCTGTGCGCAATCGTATTGCAGAAAAAGAGCGCCTTTGGTCGGCATGGCTGGCCGAGAAGTTAGCGCCCGAGAGTGATCGAGAACTAGAAACCTTAACCCACCAACAAAACCTGAAGGAGTACCACCAATGGCAATTCAAGACTTGCTAAAGCAACACACCAATATCGGCGCGACAATTGAAGCCGCGAACAAGGCTATGCCGTTTCAGGCTATGACCTTAGCGAAAAAAGCCGCTAACCAGAGTCACGAATTAATTGGCGATATTATTGACCATGTGAGCGACCTTGAAGCCCGTCTTAACAAAATGGAGGCGGCAATTAATGGGTAACGCAGCATATAAACGTAAAATGGCAGCCGAGCACAATGCCCGTTATGTGCAGCGCGATGCAGTGCGGCCGAAATTAACCCAAGTGCCAGGTCAAAAGGCGGAGAAAAAAATCAACCTAAAGCCAACCGAGCCAGAGCAAAAAACACCTAAGCGCAAAGGTCGCTTTGTCAGTTTGTTGATGGCTGTATTTGCGGCTTTTATGCCTGCGTCATTAAGGGGGTAACATGGCTAGAAAACCTAAAAACGACGATATAGGCGAAATCCTCTGCCCGTTCTGCAATGAAAAAGCGCCAGTGCGCCGCGACATTAACGGCAAACTTTATTATGTGAGCAAGGCGGGCATGATTAAACCCAATATGCCAAACGGTCAAGATTGGATGTTAGAGAATGCGGTGATCTGGTCGCCAGCCCAAAAGGCCGAGCACAGCGCCGTAACAGAGCCAGAAAAAACCAAACCCATAACGAGTCCAGCGACCATGCTTAATGGGGTAAAAATCCCGCCAATACACGCCCGTGTACCCGTTAACGAGTTCACAGGACAAAACCCCGTTACAGAGTCAGAATCGCCGCCAGAGCAAAAACCAAGCTTTGTGAAGTGGCTCATCGGTTAAAGCCAACTCATAAAGCCCATTAACGGCGTGATGCCGTAACAGTCCCAAGGGGAAACAATGACACATCCTGACCAACTGCCAGAAGATGACCTCACCAACGTAGAACCCGAGCACTTTAGCGAGTTTGATGCCGCACTTGCCGCCGCCCAACAAATTGAAGGGGGCGAAACACCCGCCAACGCCCAAGGCTATCAAGCTGTCGAAGCCGCGCACGTATCGGGTGCCGAGTTAATCGCGCCGATTATCGGCCTTGCTTGCATGGCCTTTGCACCCAACTGGAATATTGCACCCGAAGAACAACAAGCCCTCGCTGAAAGTTACGGCGCACTTATCGACAAGTATTTCCCCGAAGGTGCGGGCGCATTTGGGGTTGAACTCAACGCGCTAATCATCACAGGGGCGATTCTCGCGCCGCGCTTCAAAACACCACGCCATGCCGAAAAAGAGGTGAAAAACGATGACCAGACCACCGAAAAAGCGGGTTGATGTTAGCCGCAAGGCTGATGTGCGCGTCGTGTGTGGGGCAACGGGTTCGGCCAAATCCAGTTATGTGAAGGCCGAGCTTAAACGGCTCAAATGCTCACGGGTGATTATCTGGGATCCCGTTGACGAGTACGGCGAGCTAAACGGCATCGTAAAAGTGACCAGCGCCGCCGCGCTGGTCGATTTACTCAGGCGTTACCCCAAGGGTGCGTTGAAGGTGCGCTTTGTGACCACTAATTTTAAGTTGTTTGAAGTGTGGGCACAGTGCGCCTTTAGCTGGTGTAATGCCGCCGTGGTCGCCGAAGAAATTGCCGACGTAACGAGTCCAAGTAAAGCGCCGCCGTGGTGGGGGCAGGTTATCCGCAAAGGCCGCGCCCGTGGCCTAGCGCCTATCTTCGCCTTAACCCAGCGACCCGCCGAATCCGATAAAACCGCATTAGGTAACGCGACTATTATCCGTTGTGGCCGCCTTAGCCGCGCCGCTGACCGTCGCATGATGGCTGCAGAAATGGATATCAGCCCCAGCGTACTGGCAAAGCTGGTGCCGTTAGATTATGTGATGAAGGATATGAATACTAATGTTGTGGTTAAGGGGAATATAAAAACCAAAAGTACAGATATGATCACATTAGCCTCTTAAAACTGCTAGTTAAAATAGCAAAATTAACGTTATCATGGTGCTATCTATAGCAATTAAAAGGATTTTTAGATGTTCGAAGATATGTCTAATGCCATAAAAGCGACTTTATATGAACGAGTATCAAGCCCGTTTATTAGCTCTTTTATTTTCTCTTGGTGTGTTTTTAACTACAAAATTCTATTCATTCTGTTTTCAGGCATGGAGACTAGGTATAAATTCTATGAAATTGAAGTGCTGCAGTTGCAGCCACAACATCTGCTTGGTTATGACATTCCATTCTATCCAAATACTTTTTTATATCCATTCTTAGCTGCGGTTTTTTATACTTTAGTTTTCCCATTTATCGAAATTTGGCTTACTCATGTTTGGATGAAAGGTCAAAAGGGTATTAAATCAAAAAAAGTTAAATTCGAAGATGAAACTCCAGTATCACAAGAGCAATATGCTATTTTATTAAAAAGAGTTAGGCAAATGGATAGGGATTATCGAGAAGATTTAGAAAGAAAGGATAATGAATGTAAAATACAATTAGAATTATCTTCAGGCGTGACTAAACAGCTTGAAAATGAACTAGACAAATCTAAAGTATCATATGGTAAACTGTCGGAGCAGGAAATTCTTCTCAAAAATCAAATTAAAAAGATATCTACAGATAATAATCGAGCTGTAGAGGAAAATAAAAAACTTTCAAATTCAAATTCAAAATTACAAGATGAGATTCGGGTTTTAAATGAATCATATTTAAAAGTTGAAAGTGAAAACTCTAAGCTTATTGAACTGAATAATAGCGATCGAGCTAAGCTCGAACAAATTGGTGATATCAGGCATGATGCACTTGTTAGACGTAGTATTTCTGATAGTGAGTTAAAGGCTAAAGATGAAAAGATAAAAGGATTAAATAGACAACTTGAAGCTTTGAGTGATTTGGTTATTAATGCCATTGAAAACGCTGAAATGCCTGAACAGTTAAAGAAGATGTTTTTAAACTCTCCTGCAACAAGAACAATATTTAATTTTGATAGGGGAATTTTTAGTAAAAAAAGTTAGTATTGAATATATAGTTTAATACGTACCCGTTAACGGGTACGCTTTTCTCCAGCCTAAAATCCCCGTATATCTATAAACCGCAAGCCCGCCAACGCTGTGAAGCGTGGGCAACTTAACCGCCGTCAGGCGCTCAATTCTGCCGTGAGGCAGTGCATCCCAAGGGGAATAACATGCTTAAAAAATACCTGCCATTTGTGGCGATTGCTGTCGGCGTGGTTTATGCCGCCAATCGTGTTCCATCCGTTCGCCGTTTAATTGGTTAAGGGGTAGAACATGCGCACAACCGTTAAATTGCCCTCGTTTTCTAACGTCGCCGCTGGCAACACTGCCACGCTTGAGCTTCCAATCGGCCGCACCTACGACAAAATCCATATTAATTATTCGGGCGTGACTTTAGCGCAGATGAAAAACATCCGCTTAGAAGTCAACGGCAAAGCAATCCTTGAATTTAAAGACGGCCAAGCCCTCGCAGACTACAACAAGTTTTACAAGCGAAACACAGCAGTCGGTGTTTTAGATTTTCATTTCAAGCGCGACGAAATGAAAACCTTACTTGAATCTCGCATGTTTGGCCTAGGTACTCAGTCGGGTAGTTCAGGGATCATTTCAAACGTTACTATGCGTATTGAAATTGATGCGACCGCGGCAACACCAAAGCTAGAAGGTTATGCAATCCAATCAGATAAAGCTGAAATTGGTTACATTACCAAAATCAAAAACTTCCCCGTTGCCCTCAATGAAGGAATCACCGAAATCGACAAAATCCCGCGCCCAGCTTCGGCAAGTATCGCGGCGTTTCACATTATCACCGCTGCTGTAGTGACTAAGGTCGAGTTAGAAATTGACTCGTTAAAAGCCTTTGAAAGTGGAAAAACACTTTTAGAAAAAATCCAAGTTGACCACGGCCGCAGCCCACAAGCTGGCCGTGTAACGCTTGATTTTGTGCTTGAGGGCGACATGCTCCAAGCCATTCCGCTGGCTGGTTTGCAAGATTTGCGTTTACGGGTTTATACCGAAGGCGCGGGAGCGGCGACAGTTGTGGTGGAATACTTCGACGGCCTAGCGGGCATTTAAGGGGGCGTTATGGCTGTCGATTATCTGACTAGCTCATTTTCCGACATTATCAATTCAAGTGCGTCAGCAACTGCAACACAGTTGCCGAACGTTGCGCCAAACCCTTCAACAACGGGATGGTTTGACCGTGTGAATCAGGGCTTAGGCTCGGCGCTTGGTTTGTATGCGCAATATGAGCAAGTTCGCGCCTTTAAAAATGCCAACGGCTCAGGTGCAAAAGAGCACCTAGAAACATGGCAATCGCCAGCGGCGGGATATTCGGGTTATTACGAAACGCCAGCAGATGAACTGCGCCAGAAAATGGGGCAGGGTCTGCAAATTGGTACAGGGACATTTTTTGTCGTCGTGGGTGCCGTGGCGCTGCTGTACTTTCTCAGTAATAAAGATTAGGGGGCGCTATGAATAAAGCGTTTGTGATGCAAGTTGCGGGAGCAGTCGTCGCGGGATTGATCCTTAACTACATGACCACTAAAAAAGCCGAGACAAAATAATGGGTCCGTCTGGTGGTATGTCTAATTCCAGTGCCGCGAGTTCAGGCACTGGTGATCAGCTTAATAATGCCGCCTTTCAGGGCGGCAATGTGAACTTTGGAATAGGTAGCGGCAGCGGTGGCAATTTATGGCTAATTCTAGGTGCGGCGGCGATTGCCGCTTACTTCCTACTGAAAAAGAAAAAATAGCCGCCCTTGCATGGGAAAAATTAGCGCCCGCCTTAAATGATGACTTGCGCATAATTCAAAGCGAAGTCCAACAAGGCGTGGCGCAATTAATCGCATGGGGAGATTGCGAGTTTTTTACCGTAGTACGTGGTGAAACTGCCGCTAACGGTAAAGAACTGGTGATAGTCGCCGCAGCGGGTAAGAACTCGGTGCATTACCTTGAAACAATTCACACGCAAGCAAAGGCGCAGGGGTTCGCCAGCGTTAGATTCCACACTAAGCGCCCCGAAGCCATGCTAAGAATGGGCAAAGTTTTAGGCTATGAAAAAGCCGAAACGATATTAAGGGCGGTCTTATAATGGGCTCAAGTTCACGCAGCGCATCAAGCCAAACAACTAACAACACTTCGAATACGTTCGGTATTCAGGGCGCAAACAATGGCCTTGTGATTAATGGCAGTGGTAATACTGTCACCGACGGCGGCGCATTTAAACTTATTGGCGATTTTGTCGATTCATTACCCGTTTATTTCAGCCAAGGCGCGGGCATGATTACCGACGGATTTAATGCCGTGACTGACGTTGCCATGATGGGCGAGCGTCAAAACGAAAATTTCCTCAATGCAGCGGTTGACCTCTTTGGCGAAACCAACTCAGCGCAACAAGATATGTATCGTGTAAGCACCAACGCTTTAACCGAGTTTGGCGACTTGCAATCACGCGGTTTTGAAACCTACACCAACGCCACCCGTGACAATCTCAGTGAGTCACTTAAGTTTGCCGACGGTGCCGTCGCGGTTAACGCCGCCGTGTCGCAAGCCTCAATGGACAATTCAAAAAGCCTCGCCACTGTGGTCGCCGATGCACTTGCCAGAGCCAACGAAAACAATACCTACCTAGCTGGCAGCGCCATGAATAACAGCGCAGATTTGGCCGAATCATTAACGAAAGTTGCACTCGATTCAGGCAATCAGGCCAATAAAGACGCCACTGGGCAATTACAGCGTGGTTTTGACTCAATGATGGGCTTTGCCGAGCAATTTAGTCGCAGTGATGGCGCAGCCTTGGCCGAATCAAACAATAAAACCATGTTGTATATGCTCGGCGGAACGGCATTAATCGCGGGCGCGGTACTTTTAGCGGGGCGCAAATAATGATTATTAATCAGACGATTAAAGACGGTTTTACCGTCGTCAATAAAACGGGCGCTTACTTTAGCCTAATCAGCGCGGGCGGTGTGGTGAATGTGAGCCTATCTGAAAAAGGCCGAACCGTTTTAGACACAAAAATGTGGGTCGGCATGTCCATCGACAAGGCGATCCCGTTTGATGAAATCACCATTAAAGGCGACGACGGCGCGGTAGAGTTTTGGGCGGGTGATGTATCAATGTCAAACTCGCGATATTCAAGCAGCGCAGCAAAGGCAATCAGAACAGACGTAAAGCTTGTTAGCGGCTCAAAGATTATTGCAGGTTCAGATATTACCCGCACAGCAGTAAGGGTTCGCTCAGATAAAGAAGTATTTGTTAGTGGCGCAGGGTTTAAGACGGGAGGATGGCGAGTACCAGCGGGTGAAGTGATTGAAATCCCACTTGCTGGTGTTGTTTCTGCATATAAGCGCGATGCGTTTATTGACTATTCAGCGCCTAGCCCAATAGAGCAAGATGATTCCATGTATGAGAGTGGGGCTTTTGCTAATGCATGCACTTATATTTCAGAAGATGAACAAACAAGGGTATATGTAACAAATGTAAGCACAGGGGGAACAATTCGTGCAACAGAAGATGGCGGGCTAACGTGGAAAACGGTACTTGCTGGCAGTGTTTACAGTTATGAATTTGACCAACGGACGGGTATACATTACGCCTTGCAATTAAAAGGTTCGCTAGTTTATCACGCAACGGTTGTATTTAGTCGCTCGTATGACGGCATAAAATGGGAAACAATGCATATACGCAATCACTCATTCCCTGATGGGGCAGGTATGAGTAGGCAAACATATAGGGGCTTAATCGTTAATGGTTGGTATCAAGTCATTTTCGATGGAATGGTATTTTGTTGCGATATAGAGCTAGGGAATGTTGTAGTAACAGGCGTTAAATTTAACGGCATTAACTGTAGATTAGGCGCATGGTTAGATGAAAATTTAAAGGTAGGTGTTTTTCAGTCACTCACAGATTCTAAACTGGTAAAAACGGAAGATGGTGGACTGACTTGGCGCACTGTTTTTGATGGCAAATATGGTAGTTCATTTGTCGCTGCTAGTGATGGTGTGCATTTATTTGAAAGCACAAATGCACATCCAGTAATATCAGAAGATGGTGGCGAAACATGGATTACAGTTAATACATCTTCATATATTGGCAATCGAGTTACACATGTAAAAGACAATCTATGGATTGGATTTTATCAAAGCTATGTTAGATATGTTGATATGCCAAACGGGGTAGGTTCAGAGATAGGTGGTGGCTTAATTAATACTCCACCTTTGGATATTAAAAGCGTCTTTATAAAACCTAACGGAAGTATTTATACCGCGCCAGTGAGTGCTATTGGTTTTAAAACTTCTATAAGCGTAACAGGTGACCTATCTGCCGCCCGTGTTGAAGTCATGGAGTTATTAAGCTAATGCGCCCGCTCATCGTTATTACAGCGGGCGCGGCAATGGCAGCGGCGGGGTATTGGTGGCTGAAAAATTCACAAAGGCCACTTGTCCCCGTTGCGATCAACTCCGCACCAAATCAAAACACCTCAATACCGGTTAACTCGGGCAGCAAGCCGAGTTATGCCGACCTCAGCTTTCTCGATATTTTTTCGACTGACAGCTTTGAGGACATTATTTTCAATCGGGTAAAGCCTACGCCAACGGTGCAAACACCGTACTTGTATCCAGAGCCGCAGGAACCAGCCCCACGTCAAGAGGTCGGGAGCAGCATGTTACCCCCAAAAGGTATTCGCAATAACAATCCATTAAACGTCGAAAAGGGCGAAAACTGGCAGGGCATGACGGGCAATGATGGCCGCTTTGTTATCTTCCAAACGCCGTTTTATGGCATCCGAGCCGCTGCGCGTATTCTCAAAAATTACCGCGACAAATACGGCCTTAACACCGTAAACGGCATTATCAAACGATGGGCACCACCAAGTGATAATAATCCCACTCAGAAATACGCTGATTTTGTGGCTGCTAAAGCAGGGTTACAAGTTAACCAAGTTATTCCAGCCCAATATTACACGCGTGTAGTCTCAGCAATGATCCACTTTGAAAACGGATATAACCCCTATGACCAAAGCACTATCAATACCGCAGTTGCCGCAGGGTTTGAATAACGGCCTAATCGCCGTCGCGGTGATTTATGGCGTTTACATGCTCAGCAAAATGTACTCAGTAGGGGACAAGCTTGCTGAACAAGTCACCGAGCCCATCGGGCAAGCGTGGTCAGATTTAGCCGCATGGACAAACGGCTATAAGCCTGTTGAGTTCAGTAATGCTGCGTTTTACCTCAACAGCAAATACGTTGCCGACGATGGAAGCATTGATCCAACGTGGCGGGCTGCCATTGAGCGAGGACATACAGGCATTGCAGCCTTATTCGCCACCATAGCACCAAAAGGTAAACTATTAAGTAAATACAATTACTTGATTAACGGCGAAGTCAGCGCCAAAACCGTAAAATAGGGGAAATCATGAAAACATTAACCAACTACTTAACCCAGTGGTCAACATGGCGTGGCCTTGTGTTGATTGGTGCTGCGGTAGCGGGGATCCATCCCGACGCTGTTAACGCCGTCGTCAATGTCGGTGACATTATCGTTCAAAGTGTTGCAGCTACTGCGGTAGCAGGGGCGGGCGCGTGGGAAGCGTTCCGCAATGAGCGCAAGCAAGATAAAACCAAAATATGGCGGGGCTAAGATGGACGAAGAAAAGAAAAAACAGCTAGAGTTACTCAAAGGCAGCGGGATAGGGGGTTTTGGTATCATCCTATTGGGCATGATGTGGAACATTCAAACCAGCATCAACGACCAGCAAACCAGCCTAAACAAAGTGATTAACGAAATAGACAAGCGCGTGGTCGCGGTCGAGGTTCGCCAGCAGCGGGAGGACATTTATAATGTTCAGCGGGTTACCAAGTGATTTTAGTGTGGCGGTCAGAACACCCGACGCTGTAGTGGTAAAAATCCAGCCAAGCCAAGAGCTAATCCTTATTTTTGCCGCCGTTGTTATCGTTGCCGCCGCATGGGTTAAGCGCAGATAGTTATTGTAAAACCCCGAATCCATCAATGCCGATAAGTCACATTATCGGCATTTGTCGTTATTACTTACTCCGTTTAACGGTTCGCTTGGCCGAGGTCGCAAACTGCTTTTTAGGCGCTACAATAGGCGACTGCTTCAATTTAGACAGAGTGCTGATGATAACGTCCAGTTCTTCACGTATCGCGGCGGCTTCCTCGTCATTTCGCAAGCTGTCCACCTGAGCAGCAAGTTTGTCCTTTTCGACACGGTCAAATTTATTGAACTGTTTATCAAAAAACACCATTAATAACTGTCCAGCGGTAAATGTGTGCCGCTTATATGGTGTGATCAGTTTGCCGTCTTGGCTAAAGCTAAAGCCGCGCCAATCTTTAGTATTGGGGATTGCACGCTGATATAACTCAACGTAACGATCAACCCAACTCGGGCATCCAGTAGACCACCAATTATTAATGGTGCGCGTTGTTACACAGAAGAAATCGGCGGCTTGTTGCGTATCAACAGTGCCATTGGTACGAATAAAATGAGTTAAAATAAAAGTTCGGGTTCGTGGTTTCATCGTTTGAAATCCATTTTCACTGTATTTATTAGATTCTTTTCTCATAACGTGGCCGTCCTGATATTCTATTTAGTTACTAATGTTGGCTTTGCAATGTCACAACGACACCAAGAGCCGACCTGTAGAAAAGTAATAAAAAATAGCGTTTCGCGACCATTCCAAAACCAATGTCATTTATATAGAACTTTGACATAAAGGAAAAACCTTCCTATGCGCACAATGTATATTATGTTAAATACTGTCTATACGGTTCCCATCACTGTTCATCCAGTGTGGCTTGTCATTCCAAATGAATTTTGTGTCATTTCGTGATTCTAATTTTTGTTTATAGATATCAATACCATAAGTCACTCTATCAAAAAGCTTGCTCCATTATAGTGCAAAACTGTTCATCCAGACCGCATTAAACTTTGTGTTTGCTGCTTTTTGACAAAGTGCATCTCACACGCAGCTATGCGAACACTTTTGAAGTATAGATGACGTGTTGAAATGAATTTTATGAAACAATGCCCCAATCAAATCATGTTGCTCCATTAGAATGATTACTTACAATAATTCATAGGTTTACTAAGCTTAATTGGAATTGGTTCGTAGCTATATTTCCACTGCTTAATCTTACCGACTAATTTGTTTTAATGTTGATGACGTGATTTATCAACATCGGAGTCGTTCGAACACATCACCAGTTCCACTTGACTGTATCTTAAACAATTTAATCGTCGCTACGTGAATGCTTTGGTATATTGGACTCGCAAACTAGCCAGAAACACCTAGCAACGCGCTTATGCTTGTCCCAAAAGTCACAATAAAATACTAAGATGTTGCCGATTTTGAGCCGCTATGGACATAAATATGTCATTTTCAGGAGTTTTTATAGATATCGAGTGAAGCGCCCTAACCTTCTTTGGGACATTTTCAAGTTAGACTTTTAGCTCGAATTAGTGAATTTAGAATTAAAATTTCTATGGATAACGCCTGCTTAAGCGGCTTAACCTCCATAACTTCTGAGTAGCTTAATGTTGAACAGTTACGGTTAGTTATTAATACGATGACTTTTAAATGGGATTGATGTCCATAACACTGCCCCTGATAGCGTGTTCTGGTCTAATCCCATTGGACACTTAACTTTGAGACAGTATGGTCAATAAATTAAGAGGTCAATATGAGTCTGAACAAATCACATAAGAGTTATCCGCAGGCATTTAAGGATGAAGCCGTCTTGATGGTGCTGGAGCAAGGTTATAGCGTTGCCGATGCGACAAAGCCTCTTGGAGTTAGCACTAGTCTGCTTTACAACTGGAAGGAAAAACACGAAGCCTTGCAGCAAGGCCTTAGAATAGTCTGAATGTAATGAGTTGAAGAAATTTCGTATATAAAACAAATTATTACGCATGGATAAAGAAATTATAAAAATACCCAAGGGGCACACCGAGGCCAGCGCCTTCTTTGCGAGAGAAATGAAGTAAAATTTAGTTTCATCAAACAGCAATCTAACCTGTTTCCCATAACACTGTTATCCATCGATTCACACTGATTCTACTGACCAGCATACTTGCGAGAGCGGTACGAGAATGACCTTCGCTGAAATGGAGTAAGCCTAAATAGCGCCTACGTTTTGCGTGCACTTTTCTCCGATTTACTAAGGCTGCGATGTTCGGATTATTCATATTTTTTATAATTAAAAAGCGAATATCAATTAGGGCATATAATTAATGTAAATTGTATTGCTGGCGGTGGCTTTATACCTGGGCTGAAAAACAAAAAATGAGTATCGCGCTTAGCGTAAATTTATTGAACATTCATCATATAGGTCATCCTCTGGAGCTGGTTTTGATTAGTATTGGTTCTTGTACAGAACTTGATGATTGTGCTTTTTGGGCTTCTTCGATGCGTAAGTCAATAGTGGCAACTAACTTGGAAAACGCCGCCATCGAAGAAGCTCACGAGTTAGTCACCGTGGCGGACGATGGCGTGACGAGGCGGACGATGGCGTGACGAGGCGGGTGTGTCACTCCCAAATCGAGGTGTTCTATGTGGAACTTGCGAACGTTCTTTCGCTGCGGCGGTTGGCTCAGCCAAATCCGCAAGGATCGGGCAATCCGGGCGGCCATCGCCATGGCAATTTTCGGCTAGCTGCTCGAGCGTTTGCACCATAGCTTGTAGTTCAACGATCTTCGCCTTCAGTCCGTCGGCATGGGAGAGCGCCAACGCCTTAACGTCGGCGCTCGCGCGATCTCGATTGCACCACAAGAGCAGGAGCTCCGAGATTTGTTCGACAGAAAAGCCAAGGTCGCGTGCGCGACGGATGAAGCGAAAGCTTTGCGCGTCCGCCGAGCTGTAATTTCGGTAGCCAGCATCAGAACGATTAGCTTTGGGTATCAAGCCAATCTGTTCGTAGTAGCGAATCATCTTCGCCGAGATGCCGGACAACTTGGCTGCTTGACCAATATTCATCATTCTCTCCTTCTAGTAAATTAATCAAATACGCTCAAAAACTGAGGTTTACCTACGCACAGATATTTCTCTGGGCGTAAAGAACACGTCGGCATACAGGTATTCAGATCGCATTCATGTTGTCTATATTCCATCTGAAGATTGCTCAGAGCTAATGTGGTGATCAAATGCATATAGTCCCGCCACACCTCAGGTGTGACGACTCTTGAGTGGCAAAGAGATGTTCTCGGGCGTCGCTATAATCGTCCTTGAGGTGATCCAAGGGCGTATTTGGTGAAAACATGTTGTGTTACTCCTTCAACAATATTCGTCTACCAAGCGTGACTTTTGCGCTACCACCCTAAAAGCCAATGACTTGGTGTGGGTTTAAACCATCATCGGAGCCCTGAAACGCTTGAGTCGGAGCGCGTTGCCGAGCACAAATATACTGGAAAGTGCCATTGCGGCCGCTGCGAAAATTGGCGAAAGCAAGGTGCCATTCAACGGGTAGAGCGCACCCGCCGCAACCGGTATCAACACGGCGTTGTAGGCGAAGGCCCAGAAAAGGTTCTGCTTAATGTTACGGATCGTGGCCTGACTAAGCGCGATCGCATTCGTCACGCCACGCAAGTCGCCCGACATTAGCACCACGTCAGCAGCTTCTATCGCTACATCGGTTCCCGTGCCGATGGCGAGCCCAACATCAGCTTCGGCGAGTGCTGGCGCGTCGTTGATACCGTCTCCCACGAAGGCGACTCGCGCGCCATTGTTCCGGAACTTCTTCAGCGCCTCGACTTTACCATCGGGGAGGACCTCGGCTAAGACTTCATCGATGCCAAGCTGCTCGGCAATCGCCGCAGCGGTCGCCGCATTGTCGCCAGTGATCATCGCTACTTTCAGTCCGAGCGCGTGCAGCGCCTTGATTGCTTCGGGCGTTGTTTCTTTGATTGGATCTGCGACTGCAATCACCGCTGCCAAGCGGCCGTCGATCGCGGCATAAAGTGGGCTCTTGCCTTGCTCGCCGAGACGCAGGGCGGTGGACTGCAAGCTCGACACATCCAGACCGAGCTGCGTCATAAACCGATCCGCACCGACGGCGACGGTACGACCTGCGACCTTGGCCGACACGCCGAAGCCCGGTGTTGCGTCGAAGCTCTCGATAGGTGCAAGGGTGAGGTTCAACTGCTTTGCGGCTGTGACGATCGATTCGGCAATCGGGTGCTCGGAGCGGGTCTCGACGGCCGCAACAAGAGCAAGAACTTCGTTGTATTCAAATCCCTCGGCAGGCACGAGATCGGTCAGCTCGGGGCGTCCTTTGGTCAGCGTGCCGGTTTTGTCGAGCGCAATAACGCTCACATCGCGCAACGCCTGCAAGGCTTCGCCCTTACGAAAGAGTACGCCGAGTTCGGCCGCACGGCCGGTGCCAACCATGATTGAGGTCGGCGTTGCCAGTCCCATAGCGCACGGACAAGCGATAATAAGAACCGCGACCGCATTAACGAGCGCAAAGGTCAGCGCTGGGGGCGGGCCGAAGATTAGCCAGACTAGGAAAGTCAGCGTGGCAGCTGCCATCACCGCTGGGACGAACCACATGGTCACTTTGTCGACCAGCGCCTGGATCGGCAGCTTTGACCCCTGCGCTTGCTCGACCAGACGAATGATCTGCGCGAGCACCGTATTCGCGCCGACCTTGGTGACGCAAAAACTGAAAGCGCCCGTCTTGTTGATAGTGCCACCGACAACTTCGGCTCCCACCCCTTTAGATACGGGCACCGGCTCACCGGTGATCATGCTCTCGTCAACATAAGAGGCACCTTCGACGACTTCGCCGTCGACCGGAATCTTCTCGCCCGGACGAACGAGCACTATGTCACCAGTCATCACCTGATCGAGCGGTATTTCGAACGTTTCGCCGTTGCGCTGGACGCGTGCGGTCTTAGCCTGAAGTCCGACGAGCCGCTTGATCGCTTGCGAGGTTCGCCCCTTGGCGCGCGCCTCCAGCATGCGTCCGAGCAGGATCAAGGTAACGATGACCGCAGCAGCTTCAAAATAGACGTTGGCAGTGCCTTGCGGCAGCGCTTCAGGGGCAAAGGTTGAGACGATCGAATAGCCATAAGCCGCCGCGGTGCCGACCGAGACCAGTGAGTTCATGTCAGGAGCACCGCGCAGCAACGCCGGTACCCCTTTTAGGAAGAAGCGCAGACCAGGACCGAACAGGACCAGGGTGGCGAGAACGAACTGCACATACCAGTTGGTCTGTTGCCCCAGAACCCCCATCACCCAATGATGCATGGCGGGAATAAGGTGAGAGCCCATCTCAAGGATGAATACGGGCAAGGTGAGGATGGCTGCAGTGATGAAAGAACGTCGCAGTGCCCGCGCCTCGCTCTCACGACGCTCAGTGTCCTGATCGCTAGCATTCGCCGTTTCGGCGGACAAGCGACGGGACTTGTAGCCCGCCTGTTCGACAGCGGCTTCAAGATCTGCCGTGGAGACGCTCCCTGCAAAATGGCGCACCCTCGCGCGCTCGGTCGCCAGATTGACAGTGGCTTCGAGCACGCCCGGAATTTTTACGAGCGCTTTCTCTACCCGGCCCACACACGATGCGCAGGTCATGTCCTCGATCGCCAACTCGATGGTCTCTTCGCGAATGGTGTAGCCAGCGCTCTGAATGGCGTGGACAGCCGCCTGCGGATTGGCTACGCCGGGGAAAGTCATGTCGGCGCGTTCGGTAGCGAGATTGACCACGGCCGTCTGCACTCCGGGGACCGCTTTCAACGCTCGCTCGACACGGCCGACACATGATACACACGTCATGCCTTCGACAGGCAGGCTCAGACGAGTGCCTGCGGACACGGATTGATTGGCGTTTTGTGGCAAGGAAACAGAAGCCATTGAACTACTCCTTAAATGTTGAGTTAAAAAAAGCTTAATGCTTCCAACTATGGGAAGGTCAAGTCCTGTGTGTGATTTATTTCACGACGCGTCCGTTCGAAATGCCGTCGGCGCCACTGCAGTCCTGCTCCGCCTGCGCGCAGATCTCCCAGCCGCCACCCAGCGCCTTGTAGATGCTGACAACGGCAAGCTGTTGGTGGGTGCGAGCGATTGCCAGCGCACGCCGGCTTGCAAAGTCGGACCGTTCGGCTTCGAGCACATCAAGGTAGATGCCTTCACCTGCTGAGAACCGCACACGGGCAAGACGAGCCGCCTCGCGATTTGCAGCTGACTCAAGCAGACGCAGCTCAAGCGTGCTACCCGCGGCGCCATAGGCTTTGAAGGCATCATCGGTTTCCTGCAGTGCGCGCAACACGATCTGGTCGTAGACGATCAACGCCTCTTGGGTACGTGCCTCGCTGGCGGCGATGCGGGCACGCACGCGCCCAGTATCGAAAAGAGACCAGCGAATGACCGGGCCGAGGAAGCTGGACAACACTCCGGAGCCATTTACTTCATCGAGACTTCCAGCAACAAGCCCGATTGAACCATGCACTTGGATCTCGGGGTAGAAACCAGCCGTCTCGACCCCAATCCGAGCGGTCGCCGCAGCGAGAGTCCGTTCAGCCGCCGCAATATCAGCACGCCGAGAAAGGAGTGCTGCGGGATCGCCCACGGCGATTGTTCGAACAGCAAGCGCTTCACGCGCAGGCGTTACAGCGGGTGGTCTAAACGTCTGGGGCGTTTCGCCAAGAAGGATGGCCAGTGCATTGCTGGAGGCCGCACGGCGGCGCTCCAATTCTGGCACGGCCACCTCGACATGGTGCAACAAGGCCTCGGCACGGAGCTGGTCGAATTCGCTGGCAGAACCGGCGTGCACGAGACGTTCGACCAGGCTCAGGCTTTCGCGCTGGCTTTGGCTGATGTCGGCGGCTACAGCTAGTTCGGCCTCGATACCGCGTAGCTCGAACCAAGTGGCAGCCACCGCAGCAGCGACCCCCGCCTGCACACCACGCAGCAGAGCCTCGCGGGAACCTGCTTGCGCCTGAGCGGCCTCCACCGATCGCCGCACACGGCCAAAAAGATCGATTTCCCAGGAAGCGTCTACCGCGCCGCGATAGGTTTCTATCTGACGCGACTGACTATGGGGCGTCTCGACCTCACTCCGGCGACGGTTCTCATAACCAAGCTCAGCGCCACCGCTCGGCAGGAAGCCCTGACGGCTCTCACCCAACATGGCCTTTGCCTCTTCGAGCCGAACGACAGCGATACCTATGTCATGGTTCGCCGCGAGGGCCCGCTGGATCATGATGTTCAGAGCTGGATCGTCGAAGGTGCCCCACCACTTCACCTCAACGGTCCCTGTTCCAAGACCGGCGGGAGGCTCACTGAAATTGGTCGGAAACTGCGATGAAGGTAGTGAGTAGTTTGGGCCCACCGCCGCGCATCCAGTCAAGATGAGCGCACTCAGGGGTAACAGAACTGCTTGGTAGGGGCTTCTCATGACATGATCTCCTCAATGTGCGGCTTAGCACTTGAACTGTGCCGCTCGAAGCGAGCCTCCAAGCCACGTATCACTACATAAAAAACCGGTGTCAGGAATAATCCGAACAATGTCACGCCGAGCATACCTGCAAAGACCGCAATCCCCATAGCCTGGCGCATTTCAGCCCCTGCACCGCTTGCCAATATCAACGGTACAACACCAGCAATAAATGCCAATGAGGTCATCACGATAGGCCGCAACCGTAATCGACAAGCCTCAACGACCGCCTCCAGCGCACTTGCTCCTGCGGCTTCGAGACTGCGTGCAAACTCGACGATCAATATTGCGTTTTTGGCCGCCAAACCGACGAGCACGATAAGCCCAATCTGGACAAAGACGTTGTTGTCGCCCCCTGCCAGCCAGACACCGGTAATCGCGCTCAAAAGACACATCGGCACGATCAGCAGAACTGCAAGGGGCAGCAGCCAGCTGTTGTATTGCGCGGCGAGGATGAGATAAGCGAGCAGCACGCACAATGGGAAAATGAACAGCGCAGAATCGCCAGCCAGTTTTTGCTGGTAGGTAAGATCAGTCCATTCGAAGCTCATGCCTTCAGGCAAAACCTCCTTGGCTAATCGTTCCATGACCGCAACAGCCTGCCCCGAGCTGACGCCAGCCATCGCACCGCCCGAGATGTCGGCCGTAGGGTAACCGTTGTAGTGCATCACGCGGTCTGGGCCGGCACTTGGCGTCACAGTGACAAAGGAGGACAACGGCAGCATATCTCCGGCCGCGTTGCGCACCTGCAGGCGGCCGATAGATTCGGCTTGCATGCGGTGGTCTACATCGGCTTGGGCCGTCACCTTATAGGTTCGACCGAAGCGGTTGAAGTCGTTGATATATAGAGATCCGAGATAGACCTGAAGCGACTCGAACACATCCGCCAGACGAACCCCCTGGCTCATAACCTGAGTGCGATCGATGGTGACATCTAACTGCGGCGCATTGATGTCAAGACTGGTCATGAGCCCGGCCACCTCGCCCGACTCGGTAGCTTTTGTCATCAGGATCTGGGTCTGCTGCACCAGAGCTGCGAGCCCGGCACCACTGCGGTCCTCGACCTGCATCTTAAATCCGCCCGTCGCGCCAAGGCCAGGCACCGGTGGTGGCGGGAACACGCCGAGGAAACCATCGGGGATGCTGGCAAATTGGGCTTGCAAGCGCCCCGCAATCGCCATAGCGCTGAGATCGGGTGTAGTGCGATCTTTAAACGGGTCGAGCATATTCCGTTTGGGCAAGTATCGATGCCGCTTCAGCCTGGCGCAGGTGCGCCGTCGCGGCGTTCAGCGCGGCTTGGAACACCCGAGGATCAATGAGAAAGAGCTCGCAGCCCTTTTCGACGAAGCGTCCCTCGGGTAGGCTTACGTTCTGAATGTAGCCAGCAACCCTCGGGCGCAGCTCAACCCGCTTGACCGCGGTCAGCGAACCTGTGAGTTCGACAAATGGCGTCACCGGACGAACGATCACTTCGGCCACCGGAACGCTTGGTGGCTTTGCGGGACTGATAGAGGGAATAGCCTCCTTGCATCCTGCGATAGCGAGTGCAACGCTTAGCGCCACAGTGGTTATGGTTATGCGTTTGACCTTCATCATTTTTTCCTTTCTCGATAGCAGTCGACAGTTAGTTTTGCTGAGCCGAGGTAGCTCCTACTGTATTTATCCGGCTTACCACGCTTAGAAGGCCAAGTGTTTTTTTGATTAGTAAGGGGGCCTTGCGAGACGCAGCGAACTCTAACTCTGATGACGAAAAAATCATGATCAGCGTCGAAAATCGCTAAGTATTAAGGCATGCACATAGAAGAAAACTTCCTCGACAAAAAAGCCAGACATACGGTCTTGGCTGCTACGACCACTGCACTTACAAATGAGAGCGATTGGAAGTGTTGTTACTGCTGGCAGCTTTAGCCTACTGGTTGCATTCATGTTAGGGCTGACAGCAGAAATGGCCTGATTGCAGTTCCAAGCAAACAGCATTAAACACTGGCGAGTTTTACCGTTCGACTACTTGGGTATGAGGAATGTAAGCTCGCAAACTTAGAGCTTAGAACTAAGCAGATACAAGCTAAAATAAGGAAATGATGTTCTGGCCTTAAGTGTCAGACTGAGCAGTAATCAAAATGAAGAAGAGCTGATACTATGATTAAATTCGTGGAGATCCATCAGGTGTTTGATCAAGGCTAGCGCATGAGTGCCATTGCCTTAATTGCATTAGATTTACTTCTGTCTGTGAGCGTTCAGTGTACTGTTCAACCCATATTAGACAATTTTCATTGAGAATTTTTGAACTCTACAGGTGACAGTTCACCATTAGCAGAATGAAGTCACTCCAAGTTCTAATATTTCATTTAAACAGTCACATCTAGCTTAAAAAAACTCCCTTGTTGGTTGAGCAATGTTAAAAATCCAATAGTGTAAAGCTACCAAAGAAACGCTCAACGAAGGCATTATCCCAACACGCACCTACATCCCCCATACTGTCTCAAAATTAAGTGCTGAAATAAAATTAGACCGGAGCAGGTGCAGTGGTATAGAGAGTCTGACCATTATATTGGCGGTGATATTACATTTTTGGAAAAAATTCAATTACTCTGTCCTTAAATTATATCCATTTATAACTCGTTATGGGCGGATAAGCAGCACCTCTGTTACTAGGTGCTGCTCTCCTAAGAACCGTACATGCAACTTTCACTGCACACAGCTCAAGCCTCCACTAAGGTGCACTGTCAATTGGCGGTATTTTGCGACTTGCTGCTTCTATCTACACTGCAACAGGTTGACTCAGGTTTGGCCGGATATCCAATTTCCTCCAGAGTGTCGAGTATTTCGTCTTGCGATTGGCAGCTTTGTACATTGATACTACGGCTGGAGAGATCTGCTGTTACGACTGCATCGGCGTCCAATTCCTTTATTGCACGGTTGATCAAGCCAAAGCAGTGGTTGCAGGTCATATCGGTAATTTTTAACGTTAACATCGTAAATCTCCTTTGCTAAAGTGGGCAGCTAAAATTCTGCACCTTGCTACAGGGAGAAGGTCAAGGCTTATTTTCTGTGATGTTACCCAGTACCAGTTGTGCCCAAATGGCACAATGTGAGCAGGGGTCGCCAGTGCTGCAATCTGATAGCTACTGCAGTACTTGCTGCATTTGCTGTAGCTCACTGCTCTTCCCTTTAATGCTGCTCTACCAGCTGTTTGACTTTACGGCTTTCCCGCTCTAGATCGCACCAGAGCTACAGTAAGGATAAAATGTCATCTAATGCCCCCCCTATCTTTTGGCGCGAGCTATAAACTCCAACAGTTGTAATTGCTGAAAGTTATACAGTAGCTGGCTTTAGTGCGTGGAGCCTTATTTAACCTGAACTCGGGATAAGAAATGTTGAACTAATAGCCCTTCAAGTGATCGGAACTTTCGACCAAGAAAAAACCATCATACCGGAGGGCCTATAGTTATTTTGATCATGCTTTTTTATCTCAAAAGATTGTCTTCGTTGAATTCAAATAGTCTTCGTTTTAATTCCATACTTACACTTCTGATAAAAATAGAGTGATAAATTACTTAAAAACTATATTATTAAATATAAATAAAGTCATATTTCGGCAATCTTCAATCAGATGCAGATTGATTTATTAGCGCTTAAAATCATATTTTTTGACAAAGTTTCTACGTATTTCCCAAACTCATTTTGTATGAAAAGCCACAGTTTTGTGTGCGTGGCCACTCAAAATGAGGTTTCGCGGCAGACTGAGATTTGCTTTTTTTCGCCGATATCTTCTGGCCATCTTACCTGCTCTTATTTGGGTATTAGTACGATCAACTAAGTTTGTGCTTGGGGACTTGATGATGGTTTGTTGCTACCTCTCGTCGCGCGTGCTGGCACTTTGCCAATTTGAAGATGTACTGCAAATACGCCAGCAACAAAAACCGATGCAATTATCACTCATATAATGAAGCAATGTTGCCTGTTAAAACTTATATACTTACGATTTAGCTTAAAGCATAGACACTAAGGTTAAAACCCACATTCGTCATCGGTAATGATGTGGGTTTTAAGAAGCATGATCTTAAAGTCGTTAGTATTTATGCAAAAAATTCAATTTCCTTAAATAAGGTCGAACCAACACCCTGCCCCCGAGCTGTAAAATCAACAATAACGTTTTTTACTACAGCAAACGGCAGCTTGCGAAACATAACATCAGATAGGTATATGGAACATCACCCACTTCAAGCAAGGTAAGTAGGCTGATTGACACAATAACTAGACCATCCATAGTGCACCTCAATTCGTTATTTTTTAATATTATACGCAGAAGTGCGACAGCTTGTGTCGTAACTAAAAGGAAGTTTGTACAAGGACTATTATATTATCGCTAGGCAATGAATCTTCGATAACTTGCTGTACAGAAAGTGGTTTAAGTGGCTTGTTGGATGGCGTCATTTATCGCTCATCTACTACTAACATGTGAAGTGGTTAAATGCCACCGTCAAATACGACAAGCTGATGATTGACATCGGGCGGATGAGTAAGAATAATACGCGGCAGGCTGCAGAGAAGCCTGTCCGCAAAAGATGATATCACTCTGATAAATTAACAGCGTTGCGAATCGATTTCATATCGAACCCACAGCAATCAAATAAGTTTGGCTTAGCGGAATGCCAATAAACTTAGGAGAATTGTTTGTGAAACATGCAACCGCTAACACTTTCAAACCCGCCGGTATCAATGTTGAACTTTCTGACATTGTACCCTTGGCAGCCACCGAAACGCCCTCCCACGGGAAATCTCACTCAGGATCTCAGTCAACTGAGTCCTTAGGTACGTTAGCTATCCCTACTTTGTATTTGCGCTTTGCGTTACCCATGGCATTGGCCATGATGCTCAGCGGCAGCTACAACTTAGTTGACTCTTATTTTATTTTGAAATACATCGGTGCCGATGCATTGGCTGGGGTGACGATTGCCTTCCCGTTACAAATGATGATTTTTGCTTTGGCCTGCATGATAGGAAATGGTACTGCGACCTTAGTAAGCCGATTTTTAGGGGCAAACAAGTTTGATAAGGCGAGTCAAATCGCGAACACTGGTTTTGCGTTAGCCCTATGTTGCGGCGTGATAGTGACTATCTTGTCACTCGCCCAGCTTGATCATTTATTGGCGTTTATTGGGGTAAGCTCAACACTTGCCTTAGCTGCTACAGAGTATCTACAACCCATTCTCTATTTTAGTCTATTCACTTTTTTGTTATCTCTTAGCGGCGATTTACTCAGAGCACAAGGCAAAGTCGTGGTGATGCTGCTGGTTATCTTGTTGTCGGCGGTCATGAACATCCTGTTCGATACACTCTTTATTGCCGTTTTAGATATGGGCGTGAGTGGTGCTGCGTGGGCAACGGTGGCGGGTCAATGTGTGAGTCTATTTATTGCAGCCGTCTATTTTGTCCCCAATAACCGTTTTGCCAGTAAACAGGCGCTTTTTTATTTTAGAATGGAGCAGATAAAGCTCAACCTCACTGAGATAAAAGCGATTCTTGGCTTAGGTAGCCCTATATTATTGTCATATCTTGGGATTGCCTGCGTGATCTCATCGGTAAATCATATTTTAGTCAGTCATTTAGCCAATGTAGTGCCCAATACGCCAGCGGCGAATGAGGTCGCGTACATGATCAGCGCTTATGGTTTGATCGGACGCTTTAATATCTTTATCGCCCTGCCGCTCATGGCACTTACCAGCGCAGCGCAAACGATCAGTGCCTATAACTATGGGGCGATGGCATCTTCTCGGGTGTTAGCGTGTGCTAAATGGGGAATCGTCTTGACCTGCTGTTATCTGAGTATAGTGACAATTGTATTTATGGGTTTTCCTAACTCGGTATTTCGCGTGTTCACCGATGCCCCCGCACTCATTGCCGCCTGTATTAAAATCTCGAGTGTGACGTTTATCACCCTACCTTTGGCGGGGATCACAGCTATTGCGATTGCTGTGTATCAAGGCACAAATCGCCCTAAGCTTGCATTGCTATTATCTGGGATAAAAATCTATGGTTTGTTACTGCCCCTGCTGGTCCTGTTACCTCAACTATCCTTCGCAGATATTTCATTTATCACAGGCGCATTAAACATTAATATCATGCCAAACGCTTTGACTGAGTTATGGATGGCCTTTCCAATTGCGGACATCTTAGCTTGTCTCTTGAGTTTATTGATCATCAGTATTTGGCCTTTCATTCACGTGCCGCGAGCAAATCGAGTCAGTCATGGAGGTAATGCAAAATGAAGTTAGCCAAGATGAAAGACTCAAGCGCCATCGCATTAAATGAAACCAAAGTTCGCGCTAAAAAACTACTCAAAGCTTGTCAGCAGGATGAGCCGTTAGCCAAGCAAAGAGTCGCGACCTTAATGGCGAAGTTGGGCATCTTACACTCAGATCTCCAGCTTAAGCATTGCCAACAAGTGATTACACGTGAGCTAGGGTTTATCGATTTTCATCATTGCCAGCGAGTCCTGTCGGGTCAAGCCATACTTGGGGATGATTGGGGAAGTTTATTCCATACTAAACAATGCGACACATTACTCAATCATTGGTTTACTGGCTATTTAGCCGCGCGTGAGTTTAATGCGCAAGCTGAGGACACATTGCTACTCCCCTACAAGAAGCAGTTTTTTGTGGTGGAGCGGCGAGATTACTTCAATGCGCTGAATTTGCGGATAATTTTGCAACCGGTGGATAACGCTGGCGAACCGACAACACTCCGGGATCTGGTGAGTAGCTATGCTAATGCAAACTGGAACTCCTTTGCGCTGGCCATGGTCCAACACAAATTACCAAAAGTGTAATGATGGCTGAGATTGTCAGTGCATCATGTTGAATGAGGAAGTCTAGAGTTAAATAATACAAGCAAAGTCATCATTGCTGATGGTCTTGCTTGTGAAATATGGCTGAGGCGCTGCGTTTCGGATCAGAAACGCAAGGCTAAAATAGCTAAAATGCAAAAAGCCGCTAATTGCTTAGCGGCTTTTTTGACGAAATCTGGCGGAGGAACTGAGCTTAGAATGAGGAACCTAGGGTTCAAATTATATAAACAAAAAAGCCATCATTGCTGATGGCTTTTCCGTAAAATATGGCGGAGGAGCAGGGATTTGAACCCTGGGTGGGCTATAAACCCACGCCGGTTTTCAAGACCGGTGCATTAAACCACTCTGCCACCCCTCCGAACGAGGCGCATAATATAAGTAAGTCTGTTGACTGTAAAGCACTAACTCTCAATTATGCGCCAATTGTTGCTATTACACTCAATCCGCTGGATTTTGCTTCACATCGGACATTATGCCTACCCGTGCGGGATCTGGCTTAGTGAAATGTTTGCCAAAGTCGCCCCACTCTTGTTGACTCTTAAGTATATAGCCGGCCACAACTAAGATAGCGCAACATAGGATACCCCAACCAATCGCCACTTCACCTAAGCTTGCCCACATAGCGACTAAGCTTGATGCACCAAAGGCAATGCTGATCTGTAAGAAGTTCTGTAATCCTGCGGCTTTAGCAGCATTCTGACTAAACTGCTGTAGCGCACTGTTAACGACTATTGGATAAATTGCACCATTGGCCGCCGCTAAAATAGAGAAAGAAATAAGCAGTGGGAAAATCGTGCTCGCGGGATAAATCAGCGTGAACATGATGATCGAAATAACGCAGGCGGCAAAAATCGACAACAAGATATTGAGAGTTTGATGCCCGCCAATGCGTTTTATCAGTAACTTACTCGCATAACCACCGACAATAAACATGATGGTTTGCGGGATAAAACTTAACCCAATTTCAGTCGCTTGATAACCGTGCATTTCCATCACAATCGGCCACACAGTTAGGTAGGCAAAGAAAGCACCGGAACAGGCACCGAAGATCACGACGTTGCCTAAATAGCGGGTGTTTTTCAAAATTTGCCCATAAGATACTGCAGCATGTTCACTGTGTTTATGTTGACTCTTGCCTGGAACAAAGTACAAGGTCATCAATACCAGCAGAAATGCGATAACACACAAGGAGATAAAGATTGCACGCCAGCCTAATTCGTTCAGAATATAAGCGCCAAGGATCGGTGCTAATGCAGGCGATAATGCGACCAATGGCATAATGTTGCTGAAAATACCTTGGGCTTTATCGGCATCATATTGTTCAACCACAATAGCTTGCCAAATAACCCCTGCACTACAGGCGCCAATGGCTTGGAAGAAGCGCGCGGTATTGAGCATTAATATAGAATCACTGTTGGCAATAAACACGCTAGCAATGGCAAATAAAACAAGGCCAAAGATCAGTGCCCAACGTTTGCCGATTTTATTGACTAACGGGCCGTAAAGCAGCTGACCTAAGGCAAGACCCGCAAGGAAACAGGTCAGTGACATCGCCACCTGTGATGGTGTGCTGTCAAATGAGCCTTCAATTGCTTTGAAAGCAGGCAAATACATGTCAGTGGCAATAAAGCCAAGCATGCTCAACATGGCTAAATAGAATAGAAACATAAAGAACTTTATGTTTACAAAGGTGTTACTAGACGTTTTCATAAAATAATCGGGTCAGATTGACTAAAGTGTGCAGTCTAAAGACTTGTTAAATTTATTGGAAACGTTTATTTTTGACTTGTGCTATCAATTATTTTCATCGGAACGGACGTCAGCTATGCTCTCAGAACAAGCGCTAGAACTCATTGATATTGTGGCTCGTGTAGGTAGTTTCACAGCGGCGGCGAATCGGCTGCATAAAGTGCCCTCTGCCGTGAGCTACGCGGTCAAGCAAATAGAAGAAGAACTCGGCGTCATTCTTTTTGAACGGCATCATCGCAGTGTAACCTTAACCCCTGCGGGTGAACATTTTGTGAAGCAAGCCAGAACCTTGCTCACGCAGATGGACGAGATGAAACGTGGCACTCAGCGCGTGGCAAATGGTTGGCAACCCACCTTATCCATAGCCCTTGATAATATCGTCCGTGCCGACAGGATCAGCGTATTAATTGCTGACTTTTATCGACACTTCCATGATATTGAATTAATTATTCGCATTGAGGTCTTTAACGGGGTTTGGGAAGCGCTCGCCACGGGTCGCAGTGATATTGCTATTGGTGCGACAACCGCAATTCCAGTCGGTGGCGTTTACCAATATAAAGACATGGGGGATATTGAGTGGGCGTTTCTTGTTAGTAAAAATCATCCCTTGGCTGGTATTGACCGCCCATTAAGTGACGATGAGCTGCGCCCTTTTCCCTCGATTTGTTTAGAAGATACCTCTCGGGAAATTCCAAAACGTATGACTTGGTTGCTAGAGAATCAACGCAGGTTAGTCGTACCTGATTGGATCCGTGCCATTAACTGTTTCCGCGAAGGTTTAGGCGTCGGTTATATGCCAGTGCATTTAGCGAGCGTGTTTATTAAGGCGGGTGCGCTCGTTGAGAAACAACTGGAAAATCCAAAGCAGACAAGCCCTTGTTGCTTGGCCTGGAATGCTGACAAGATGTCGCCTGCTCTCGCTTGGGTGCTGGAATATCTTGGCGATACTGAAAAATTGCACAAAGAGTGGCTGGCTTAAGCTTGGTTTAAACTCAATATGCTGATCTAGTCATTGAAATCAGCGTTGAGTGTGATTGTGTACCGTCTGCTTATGTACAGACTGAATCTTTACCTTCATAGTGGATGAAGACGCAGATACAAGAATTTTATTGTCATCCCAAAACCACCGCCTCTGGCGGTGGTGATTGTTCCTTGAGGCTATAGCCTGAATTACGCCCAT
>NZ_JADWMP020000036.1:0-34109 GCF_015767295.1 Shewanella sp. DW31 | reverse complement strand
CAGATGATGTAGGTTCTTGGAATAGCCCCTTCCAGGGGCAAGTCAAAGCCGCCTTCTAAGAAGGCGGATTCTTTACTACTGGAAACAGGTGTTGCACTGAGTCTCTGCGTTCACATTGAGTCAGGTGGCGAGCGCTAAGATTTAGCGGTTATCTGGCTGTTAATCACTAGACTCAAGTATTCAGTAAAATCATGACCGTGATTCTGCAGCATTTTGGGGAACATAGAAATCGGCGTAGAACCTGGGAAGGTATTGATTTCATTTAGTAAAATTTCATTATCCGCGGTTAAGAAAAAGTCGATGCGCGACAGGTGACGCAATTTCATACCTTTAAATGCTTTGATTGCATAGGCGCGGATTTGTTCACTGATCTCAGCTGACACATGCTGTGCCACCACATCGGTGCGTGCTTTACTGTTTTTGGCGTATTTCTCATCGAAGGTGTAGAAGGTGTTGGTATCACAGATGATTTCACCTGGTACTGTCGCCACCACTTCACCGTTGTACTCGTATACTGCGACTTCTAACTCACGGGCTTTAATGGTTTTTTCAACGATAACATAGGGCGCATAGCCGAAAGCATCTTTAAGCACGCCAGCGACTTTATCGCTGTCATCGACTTTATAACAACCAACAGAGGAACCCTGTGAGGCCGCTTTGACGAAGATGGATCCCCATAGTGCTAATGCGGCTTGGGTTTGCTCTATTGCTGCATCATCGAATTGGTTTAGGAAAATATACGGGGTATTCGGAATACCTAAGGCAGAGAACCACATTTTAGCGGTGATCTTATTAAAGCAGTTACTGCTAGCCTCGGATTCACAGCCAAAATAGGGCAGTTGGATCAAATTAAAATAGGATTGAATGTCACCTGTTTCGCCGGGATAGCCATGAATGCAGGGAATGACGTAATCGACCGGCCATGGGGCTTTGCTCTCATCGCGGAAGCGAATTTCGCGGCTATTGGTCAGTTCACAATCATCACCCGCAGCGGTGCGGTATTGACCAAATTTATCCAGTTCGACACGCAATACACAAAACTGCTCGGATTTTGCCAGTGAGGTTTCAAAATAATTGGCCGACATGAGTGAAATATCGTGTTCGGCACTTCCGCCGCCGCACAGCAAAAGCAGGTTGATCTTAGACATTGTGAGTGATTCCTCAAAGTGAGCAAAATCGGATGACATCGGCCTGTGGCAATACGAATATCATCCTATAGTACAGCCGCTGTCATCTTAGTTTTCTTGCCCCTATGAGTGCAAGGTTTTGCTGACTGATGGCTATTAAGTGGTGAATTTTAACGCATTACATCGCATTGCAAATATGGGGTTGTGCCTTTGTCGGGTTTATTTTGATTTTTGTGGCGTGAGATGGCAATGTCGTTGGACTATTGCTTCGTCACCGTCATCTAAACTGTGCAACCCAGTACGAGTGACATTGACTTTAGGCAGATTACAACATGGTATCTCATGGTGAATAAAAACATTCGGTTAGCTCGCTTACAGGATACAGATAGTGTGCAGGTATTACTTGAGCAACTCGGTTATTCTTTGCCCCATGCCGCTTTAGCCCAGACGTTAAGCCAATATCAGCATGATTCTCTGCGCCGCAGTGATGAATTACTGGTGTATGAGCAACATAATGCGCAGGGTGACATGCAAGTTGTCGCTGTGATGGCCTTAATGTTCTTTGATTATTTCCCCGCCTTGAGTCGTATCTGTCGTATAACCGCAATTGTGGTGGATGCCGACATGCGGGGTCAGGGCGTTGGCTCTCAGTTGATTGCCTTTGCGAAAGAGAGGGGAAAGCAAGAGAATTGCCAGTTACTCGAACTCACTACATCGATGCAGCGCATTGCCACACAGCAATACTATGAAAGTATAGGGTTTACCAAAACATCCTTTCGCTACAGCTTAGTTTTGAGCGAACCAAACGGCTAATTCTTGGCTCGAGCGAGCATAATCAGATCCGTTGTCCTTGTGCCTTCGGGTACCGGAAAAACGTTGCGGGTGACATTGATAATTTCAAATTGATTGATTTTAGCAATTGATATTGCTTGGCCCACCACCGATATTCAGTCATCCGAATTTGTACATTAATACAAAAGATCAGAGTAAATAGTTCAGATCAAAACAGATGTTTAGCCCTAAGTTATAGGCATGATTTTTATGTAAATTCACCATTAACTCGACATCCATCAGTTGCGCTAAGGTCACTGGTCTCGCTTCCCAGCGCGGTGCATGGCCAGCATCATTACAGTGTGCTAGGTATAAACGTCGCGTACTTTGATGTATGCCAAAATACGTCATATTACAACGCTGGCTAATCGTTAAATAGGGCTCAAAGTCGAGTGCATATACCTGCATGTCTTTAAATTCTGACCACTGGATATAGCGGGTTTTTTCATAATAACGTTTAGGTAAAGCGGCATCTGGTGCTATGGCGTCAAACAAGGCAATAACGGCTTGTAGATCCTTAAGTATAATAATGTCCTTTTTAATCAATGTTTAAATCCTTAGTTTCATGGTTAGAGTAAATCTAAAAGTCATATCTTAAAATGTAGTTCCTAAAGTGTTCCCCATTGACCACAAAGCTTCATTCACCCCCAAAGGCGGTCGGCAAGACCCGATGCGCGTTGGGTTGCTTGGCTACTGGCCCGCTCGAATACGTGCTGGGTGCCTAAGCAGGTAAAGTGGACTTTAGCGCGGGTGATGGCGGTGTAGACCAACTCTTTGGTCAGCAGTTGCCACTGGGCTAGGCTGGGGCTCGGCGGCAATACTAAGGCCACACGGCTAAATTCGCTGCCTTGGCTTTTGTGTACTGTCATGGCATAACAGGTTTCATGGCTGGGCAAACGGGCTGGCAAGACTTTTAATAGGCTGCCATCGGCCTTGATAAAGTGCGCCATTAAACGTTCGGGTTTATCTTCATCCTGCAAAATCAATCCGATATCACCGTTAAACAGGCCTAAGTTATAGTCATTGCTTTGGATGATAATGGGCCGACCCAGATAAAACTCCTGAAGCGGTTTAATCAGCTTGGCATTGGCCAGTGCTTGAGTCACAAATTGATTAATACCTTCAACCCCATAATCGCCCGAGCGCATAGCACATAGAATACGGTACTGGTTAAAGCGTTCAATGATGTCAGCTGTGCTTGGACGTGTGCCTATATCACTATTACTTGCATCATTGTTACTTGCATGGCTATTCAAGGCACCGAGATAAGCGCCATATTGCTGGCAGGCTTGCTCCAGAAGTGAATTGAGTCCCATATTATTAGCAGGCTCGCTCACTTTGGCTTGGGTTTGGCTTACGACCATACTGTGTTCTAACCAGCTCAATTCTGCAGGTCCCTGTTGCCATACCTGCAAAATACCTTGAAGATCTGCACGATTGACGGCACTGGCGAGCAGTCCAATCCCTGCATCGCCTTTAAATCTGTGGCTGTGCATTAGCATACATAAGCTATCGCCAAGCTTAGGGGCGTCGCTGATATAGGGCGTTAACTCAAAACCTGTTAAAGCACTCAGACGCTCGGCTTGTTCCTTGGAATAGCGCATTTGCCACAGAGCAGGGCTGTTTGACGCTATGTTGTTCTGAGCAAGGTTATTGGGATCTACTGGTATTTTAAGGCCCGCACAAATATCGGCGAGCACAGCGCCAGCCTCAACCGAGGCGAGTTGGTCTTGATCGCCGAGTAAAATCAAACTGGCGTGCTCTGGCAGTGCGCTGAGCAGTTTGTACATCATGGGCAAATCGACCATAGAGGCTTCGTCGACAATTAATAAGTCGAGCCTAAGCGGATTACCTTGATGGTGGCGAAAGTGCGGCGAATTGGGGATCACCCCAAGCAGTCTGTGTAAGGTTGATGCCTCCTCTGGAATGCGTCCCAGAGCTGTTAAAAAGTCTTGGCTATTTCTATTGCGAGCTTCATCAATAACATTAGCATGGGCGCTGAGTTCCTTCGCCAGACGCGCTTTTGAGGCTTTGATTGATTCGCTTAAGCGAGCCGCCGCTTTTCCCGTTGGCGCGACTAAACGTATTTCCTGTTGTGATTCCATTTGTAGCAATAACAAAAGCTTAGTCACAGTAGTGGTTTTGCCCGTACCTGGGCCGCCAGTGATCACCGACAGTTTTTTACCCAGCGCTGTGGCCGTGGCGACCTTTTGCCAATCAATGGGTGCTGTGTCTTCACTGTTAGTGAGTGAATGGGGATCGCTCACAGTGGTAGGGAACAGTTGATCTAGCAGTGACCTCAACTTAGCGATTTGCGGTTGCTTTTGGTGGTTTGCTTCTTCAGATAATTGCCTAGATACGCTTCCGGACAAGCGGATTAATGAGGCGGCGACTGAGGTTTCAAATTGATGATAACGTTGTAAATAGAGTCTGCCATTATCAAAAATAAGCGGTTTGTTACTGCCCGCTTGGCCGACGGCATCAAAGGTTTGTAAGGTCTCAGTGAGCGCTTCGAGGCTTAAGGTGATTTTACAATGGCTATTTTGTTCGGCCATGGGATTAAGTGGCACAATATGGGCGAGCACTAGACAACTGTGCTGTGAAGATAATTGCTGGCTTAATAGCGCACACAGCAAAATAAACAAGGGTTGTTGGCTGTCGCTTGGATGCAAGTGACTCATTTCGAGTGCGAAATGCCGATCGAGCGGTGTGAGCAGTCGTTCTTGCTCCCACTGTTTTAACAGCTCTGGCAGCGGCGCTGTAAGCTGAATTGCGCCATGGTCTATCCATTTCGCTGCTGTGAGTGAATGTGCATTTAGCCCTTGGGTTGAGCGCATCATGCCGTGACTCCTGTATCTATTGCACGAGCCAATCTGCTGTGAAATAAATTGTCATTAAAAAGTGAATCTAGCGCGAGAATAAGTGCCTTCGGCGGCTTGTCGTAGTAAATACCATAGCCGGGATATTGAGCCGACATTCCCCGTAAGAACAAGTAATAACAACCTCCGATATGGCTGTCGTAGTCATAACTTGGCAGGCGTAAACTCAAATACCTGTGTAGCGCCAATGAATAGAGAATGTACTGCAAATCGTACCTGTGATCGGTTATTGCGCTTTGCAGTGCGCTCTGATGATAGGCATTGATGTTGTCGCCTAAATGATTCGACTTATAGTCGGCGATATAATATTGACCTTGGTATTCAAAGGTTAAATCGATAAAGCCTTTGAGCATGCCCTTGAGATCATCAAACTTAAGTGTCGACTCATAGCCAAATTGCTGCAGTAGCGCATTGAGCTCAATATCTTTAAGTTCGCTTAAGGGTAAATAAAACTCCATTTCGACTAAGGTATTCTGCGGCGATAACTTGGCTAAGCACAAATCAGGATGTTCAGGTTTGACGGCGCTTACATGCCCCGTGAATTGCGACTCTAAGGCGTGCGGTATCGCGCAGAGCGGTGCATGCAGCACATCCAAATACCAAGTATGTAATACTGTTTGCCATTCGGGCGCGATACCGTATTGCAGCATGGCTTTAGGCAATTGCAGCGGTAAGTCGATTTCTGCCTGCGTAAAATCAATCTCTTCTAACACTAAATGCATAAAGCTACCGGCATTGGCGCCGCGCTCAAAGTTAAAGCGATTGAGCATGTCATCCTGCAAATCATGACTTGCCTCATCAGGAATTGAGAGTGTTTGCACAGCCGTATATTCAAGCGTACCTAATATTTCATCGTCGGCACCCGGCGCGGTTTTACCATGGCTGGTATTTTTAACTAGGCCTGAATAACTGCAGACTCGCCACGGCGTGCAGTATTGGCGGGTTAAGGTTTTCGCGCTCAGTATTTGTGCTATGTCTTGGCTTGAGGGCAATGGCCGCTCGTCTATGTCATCGGGCACCTTATCAATACTTATGGCTTCCACATCTTGAGCGAGCTGCTGCGTAGCATTGCAGATACGGGCAAAGTCACATTCTGAGTCGCCTATGCCCAATAGATAGCCGATAGCGGTTTCATGTAGCTGACTTTTAAGACCATTTTTAAGCTGACGACTGTGGTTGGTGATATACAAGTAACACAAATACACAGGGCGAGTGAGCGCCACATACAAAAGGCGCAAGTCCTCGGCCAAGGTTTCTTGTTTTGCGCGCTCCCAACCGTCATCCGTGCCTTCGATATCCCACACTAGCTCTTGCTCACCTGCATCGTTGGTTCTGTGGTACAGCATAGGCGTAGGGCGGCGGCGATTGTCGCGGGCTAGGCTGACAAAGGGCACAAAACATACGGGATACTCAAGACCCTTACTCTTATGGATAGTGACGATCTGCACCAGATTCTGCTCGCTTTCAAGGCGCAGCTGCTGTTCATCGGTGCCTGTGTTATCAATCAGTTGCTGTTCATACCAATTGAGCAGGGCACTCATACCATCAAGTTCGGTGGCCTTTTGTTGTAATAGCTCGGCAAGGTGGCGAAAATCCGTCAGGCGACGCTCACCGTTTGTGGCATCTTGCTCTTGAGCATCTACCTCTACACTGGCGGTGTGCAGTAAACGGTCAATCAGTTTAGTGCTATTGGCAAGGCTGAGTAGCGCGGGCATGATGCCGCGTTTTTGCCACACTTGGTGCAAGTTAAAAAATTGCTCTAATAACAGCTGTCTGTGTTCTTCATCTTGGTTAAAGGCATGAATTTGCTCGGCGCTGTAGCCCAATAATGCCGTGGCTAGGGCGCTGCGCAGTGCCCGTTCATCTTTTGGGTTCGCTAGAGAGCGCAAAATTAACGCCATTTCCCGCGCTTCAAGGGTATCGAACACACTGTCGCGACTTAAAAATACTGCGCCTATGTGGCGTTTACTCAAGGCGGTTTTCATTACCGCCGCCTCGTTGCGATCCCGCACTAAGATAGCGATGTCTTTAGCGATCAAAGGCCCTTTAGGGCTGTGGCATTCGCCATTGGCCGCATCTGTCAGTAAACGGGTAATTTGTGCCGCCGCATCTTCGGCGAGCAAGTGTCTTGCAGTGGTTTTATTGAGGCCGTTTTCTGTGCTTTCGCTTAAGAGTCTTAATCTTAAGGCGGCGGGATTGGCGGTTTTTTCAGTGAGGATTTTCCCTTTAGCACTGCTGGGCGTTTTCACGCTATCAAAGGGGATCGACTGACTGATAAAAGGATCGTGATGCTGGCTAAACAGATGGTTAACCCCAGCGACCATGTTAGTGCTTGAGCGGTAGTTGGTATCCAGATGATAGTGGGCCTGCGTATGATGACGGGCCTCAATATAGATATGGATATCGGCACCGCGAAAGGCATAAATGGCTTGCTTAGGATCGCCAATCATCAACAGGCTGAGCTTATTTTCTGTATCGTTTTTGCCTTGCTGCTCAAACGAGTAGCGGTCTTGGTAGATGCCAGAGAAGATCGCAAATTGCAGCGGATCGGTATCTTGGAATTCATCAATAAGCGCGACGGGAAAACGTGTTGCCACGGCTTTGGGCAAGGTTTCATTATTGGCGTTTAACGCGCTCGCTAATGTCGTGAGTAAGTCATCTGGGGTCAGCACATTTTTTTGTTGTTTTTGCTGGGCAAATCGCTCGCTTATGCCAAGTTTCGCACTATACAAAAATGCCGGTTTAATGGCGGCAATCAATATGGCGAGTTGCTCCATATGATCCATCAGCGGTGCTTCGCTCACACTTGGGAGCACGCCGCCCTTGTTGAGTTTTAACTCAGACAGCGATAAGGCTTCTAATTCTTTCAGTGGCGGCAACCCATGACCGAAGGCGAGCCAGTTATCTAGTGCATCGAACATGGCGGCTAGCTTGGGGTACTTATCCGTTGCTTTGCCAAAGCGGGTGCCGTTGAGTGGCAAACTGTGCAGCAATGCCAATAAGCCATCGCGTCCCCTTGGCCAAGCTAATTTAAAGCGCTCTAAACTTTGGCGTAGTGACAGGGCTAAGGCATCAAACTTAAGCGCGGGTTTCAGAGGCTTTGCTTGACTGGCGCCAAGGAGCGGTCGCAACTGTTTGACTAAACCATCGGGCTCGCCAAATTCCTTGGCAATGATTTGCGCTAAGTAATCGGGTAGCGGATAACAGGCCTCACGCCAAAAATCCCGCACGGCATGGTGCAAAAATTCGCTGTCGTCCAAGGTAAAGTCCGATTCGAACAGCAAGGAAGACTCAAAGGCGAGATCCGATAAAATTCGCTGACAGAAACCGTGAATGGTAAAAATTGCTGCTTCATCGAGGGATTTAAGGGCGAGATCGAACCGTCTCAAGGCAATAGCGCGATCACTCTCTGGAGTGTTGTCATACAGCGCTTGCACAAAGGGGTCGGCAATCGTTAGCCCTAAGAAGCACTTAAAGGCGACTTGAATACGGCGACGAATACGATCCCTTAGCTCTTCGGTGGCCGCATTGGTGAAGGTGACCACGAGAATTTGTTCGCAGGTGAGCGGCGCAGGAATGCCATCACCAAGCAATAAGCGTAAGTAAAGACCTGAAATCGTGTAGGTTTTACCTGTGCCAGCGCTGGCCTCAATAAGACGACTACCGCCAAAGGGCAGAGTGAGAGGATCAAGCGCTTGTGGTGCAGACTGTAAGGCTTGCGTGTTCAACGGCATCTGTTCACTCATGCTTGCTCTCCCTGTGCGCTATTGCGGTTCAAATGTGGTGTGGGAGCCTGTGTTTCATTAGCAGGGCCTTGGCTCATGCCGTCGTTGAGCGCAAATTCCTCAAGCTGAGCCAGCGTGTCTTTGAGATATAAACTCACCATCGGGCGATAGATACGTTCGGCTAATGCGCCAAAGCTATCCTCAGAGAAATCCCGCGGGAAACTGAATAATCGCTGGTAATGGGGTTCGTTCCCTTCACCCAATTGACTCTGCTCATCTAACCATTCGGGTAACGCTTGCTGCAAACGCTCATCGTGCTCACCATCGCAGCTGACGTAGGCCAGTGACGTGCGCGGCATAAAACACAGTGGGTGTTGTTGGCCTTGGTAAAACAACACTAACAAATCGGCCAGTAACGCATGGGCGCGCTCAGCTGTGATTGGCGCTAAGGCGTGGAAGTGCCCCATGTCGAGTAGATAGCTTACATGTGTGTGGCCCATTGCCATTAAACACAGGTGGCGAAGGTACAACCTCAGCACATCGCGACCGTGTGCGCTACCAGGACGGTAATTCACTAACCCCTTAGGGCTGATGTCATCGATACGACCTTGCAGTAACACTTGTTGGGATTTACCCGCCGTGATGGGCAAGTCAAACACGAGTTTAATATCCGCATGGCTGCTGGCTTGTTCTCCCTTGAGGAACAAAGTTCTGCCAATCAAAGGTTTAATATCATGCTGATATTGACGCAATAGCAAATCATCGAAGGGCTGCATGGGCAAAGTGCCACTGGCTTTGAGGCGTTTAATCAGTTCAATATCGGGCTCAGTTAGGCCTTGGCCTATGGCATCGTCGAGTAACTGGGCCTGTAACATATAACGCTCTAGGGCATTCAAGCTAAAGGGCTCGTCATTATCATCAGCCTGAATATTAAGGCTGAGATCGACTTTTAACGTACGGTTGAAGAAGTACTGCGCCGGATTTCGAAAGAAACGGATCAGGGCAGACACATCCACTTGCTTGCTTTGCTGCTGTTCGTGCACAGAAGCGGGCTGTGCCTCTGTATCTGGCACTGAGTCTTGTTCATCCGCTTCGAGCATGATGCGAGTTTGCACGCCGATAAAGCGGCCCGCATGTGTGCCCACAGTGTCCGTATTGGGTGGACACCATTGCAGGCTGTAACTTTGGCCTATGCCCGAGTTACTTGAGGTTCTGCCTGAGCCATCTTTGCTTGAGCCATCTTTGTCATCATTTTTTACTGTGGCTTGATACAACTTGGGATCAAAGGGTTGCAGCGGCTGGTGGCTGACAATCGCGTTATAGAGGGCTTTTTCGGCATTCTCTGGTTCAATTACGCTTGCAGCGTTTTGCGATTGAATCAATAGGGCTTCAGGTAAATAGCACAGCTGACAATATTCAATCAGCTCAGAGACAAGCATAGAGGCGATACGCTCAGAGTTATCCCGTTCGCTGCGGCCAATATAGCTGATATACAGTTGTTCCCGCGCCGACAATAAGGCTTCTAAAAACAAATATCTGTCATCGAGGCGGCGGGAGCGATCGCCTTTACGGGCACCGAAATGCGCCATTAAATCAAAGCCGACGGGATGTTGAACCCTAGGATAAACCCCATCGTTCATGCCGAGTAAACACACGACCTTAAAAGGAATCGAGCGCATCGGCATCAAGGTGCAAAAGTTCACGCTTCCCGCAAGATAACGCTGGCCGACCCGAGATTCGGTTAAGCGTTGATTAAACCACTGTTGCAGCACTTCAATACTGAGGCTAAGCCCGCTTATGCGCTCTTGGGTTAGCGGCGCTAACGGGTTTGTCTCTAACGTTTTTGTATCTAAGGGCCTGCCCGCTGACAGTAACTCTTGCTCTAGGGCGGCAATGGCATCGCGGATTTCCTGTAATTGTTCGCGCTCGTCTTCATCGGTGTCGTAGAAGGCATCTAGTAGCTCAGTTAATTCCGCTAAACGCAGTGCGCCCACTTGCGGCAGGGCGAGTATTTGCGCCGTTTCATCGAGTACTTCAATAAAATTGAGTAGCTTACCCAGCGCCTGCGCCGATTGGCCTTCGATGCCAGTGACGACAAGATGGTCTTGATAGAGCGGCGCATCGTCACTCAAGGCGTAACCTAAAATCAGCCTTTTAATACCAAAGGCCCAGGAGTTTTGCTCAAACGCTGGCACACCTTGTTTAAGGCGGCTTTGTTCATCGCGGCCCCAGCGCACGCCTGCTTCATCTAACCAGCGGCGGATCAGTTGCAATTCATCGTCATCGAGCTGGAAACGGCGCAAAATGGCGGGTACTTCGAGTATGCTCAAAATGTCGGTCAGACCAAAACGACTTTGATTAATTCCAAGTAAATTTAAAAAGCTATTGATGAGCGGTGATTCCTGCGCTGCGCCGCGATCGGCAATGGCGTAGGGAATGTAATGCAGGCCTTGCTTCGCCGAGAAGACGGCATCGATATAGGGTGCGTAGGCGGCGACATCGGGCATCATGACCACTATGTCTTTGGGTGTCAGGTCGGCATGGTTGCTGAGTAACTCAAGCAAGTGATCGTGCAGGGTTTCGATTTCCCGCAGTGGGCTGTGACAACTCTTGACTCGAATGGATTCATCGTCGCGCTTTAGTAGGCGTCTGTTCTCGACATTTTGGTACAGCTCGGCATCTGGCCCTAGCACTCTGTCTAAGGTTTGCATCTCTAAAATATCGTATTGCACGCCGTGGAGCATGCTGGCGTGACTGTGTGGCGAGTTGGGATCGTCACAGGGTTCACAATACACATCATCGCCAAAGTCGCAGTGTTCGGCTGGGAGCTCAAGCAGCATATCGAGTAATTCACGGCCCATCTTGCCGTTATTGGCAAGCAGCGGATTGCCCACTTCGAGTTTATCTTCCCACAGTTCGGCTAATTGGCGTTTACCCGCATATTGCACCGCCATGCGGGCCCGATTACGGGGATCAACAATGTCGCCCCAATAGTGCTGACAGGGGCTTAAGCCAAGCACGATCACATCGATACGACTTGCTAGATGGTAAAGCACTTCAAGGGTTTGCGGCGCCATTGAGGAAATGCCAAACACAAATAAGCGTTGTGGCAATTTGGCGAGTGACGTGTCGGGATGATTCAGCGCGGCAATTAAGTCACTGTGCAGGTTGGCCCTGTGGTAATGGCTTTGATTAAGCTCATCACGGTTAAAGGCAATGAGCGCGCGCCATAAAATGGGTTGCCAGCGTTGGTCTTCATTCAGCGGCTTGGTGAGTGATTCGGGATGCTCGTTTTGCTCCCACGCTAAAATCCAATCGGGGCGATACACTAAGTATTGGTCGAAGATATCGGCAATCCGGCCACAGAGTTGGTACAGCTTAATGTCGTCAGCCGTCATATCACTCGTGTCGGCGGCATTTGTGGTGGACGTGCTGTCTAGCATATTGTCTAGGCTATTACCTTGCACATGGCCTAGATAGTGTCTCAACGGCCCAAAGACGTCATTTTGCAACATGCGCGGTAAGAGTTGCATCAGCTTCCACGTCATCGCCGCCTTAGTGAAGGCGTTATCCTTAGGCACATTGGGCAATAAGTCATGGCACAACTGCCAGGTAAAGCTCGATGGCAGCGGGAATTCCAGTGCGGCAGCAATTCCATTCTGTTTGGCGATTTCGAGGCGTAGCCAAGTCGACATGCCGGGACTCTGTACCAGAATATGCTCGTTACTCAGTAGACGTGCAAAAGCAAGGGGTTGGGTCAGGTAAGCGGCTAAATGGGCGCAGAGCACTTCCATCTGATTGGACTGGATTAACTTTAGCATGTGCAACTCGGCATGGTGACAATAAAACAATTCTATGTGTTTGATTTATAAGATTCAACACTATTGCAGCTTCTGTGGAATTAACCCGCAATTTTAGGTGTTTATTGGTGCTTGCTCCGATGATGTATCGTCAGTTACAGCTCAGTTGACGAATGCTAGGCTAGATTGAACTTATCTTTCACTTTGGCTCTGAGCAATAACCAGTTGAGTTGCTTCGCCGCCGCTTTAAATGCGGTTAAATGCGCTTGATAGTCTTTAGCCGGTAAATCTTGGTACTTCAGCGCCACATAACTTTGTGTCAAGGTTTGGAACAGCGTGCAAAGCTTTGGTGCACTGTGTTGGTATTGCTCAATAATCTGCTGCGCAAATTGATTTGGTCCATCACTGTCTTTGCGCTTAATGCCGTGGTGTGCAAGACGATTACAGATCTGTTGATAACGAGTGCTAATAGGATCGCCTTGAACTCTAAAATGTAATAAGCCCGCACTGTAGGCGATATAGAGCACGATAAGGCTGATACAGAGCCCCATAAAGACCGCGATTTTAGTGTGAGTCACATCGCCTAAAATACCACTGAGCACTTGATTTTGCTTCTCTTGGTTAAAACCCAGTACCCACACGCTCCAGTAATAATCTACGCTGGCAAAACGTTGTCTTAACTCATTGAGCCAAGGCATTGATTTAAATCGTAAGCTACTAAAAGGGCTTTCCTGCAGGTAACTCTGCTCGGGATCAAATTGGGCGTCGAAACCTTGCTCGATACGATTGGGCGCCACCATAGCGGTGGGGTCGAAACGCACCCAACCTTCATCTTCAAGCCAGACTTCTGCCCATGCGTGGGCCATATATTGATACACACTGTAGTAACCCGCTTGCGGATTATATTCTCCCCCCTGATAGCCTGTGACCATACGTGCGGGTAAACCTGTGGCCCGCGCCATAAAAATGAAGGCAGCGGCATAGTGCACGCAAAAACCGGCTTTGTTTTCAAATAAGAAATCATCCACTTGCTGCGGCCCAAGGGGAGGCGGCGTGAGAGTGTAGAAAAAAGGCTCACTATTAAAGTGGCCCATCATGGCCCATAGTCGTGGCTTAGGCGCGGGATACTGAGTCTTAAACTGCTCAGCTAACGTTAAAGTGCGTGGATTACTTTGGCTCGGTAGTTCGAGGTTAATCTGCCTTTGCCGCGCAGATAGCCTGAGATCCATCTTAGCCTTAGGCCAAGACTCTACTTGATAACTCATTCGCTGATCGATATTGCGCAGCGCCAACAGCCGATAGTCGGGCATATTGACCACGTTATCATCTTGGCTATAGGCCACATCGAGACCAAATAACCACGGCTGGTGGCTCGGCTCAGCAATCACTTGGTAACGAATACTATGCTTATCTTGCTTACTTAATGCGATCTCTTGATCTTCGCTGCTTATCGAAGCAGGACTATTGCTCATGGGATCAGGATTATTGACCATCAATGCTGGACTGGGCCGTGAGGGAGGAAACAGCAGCGCATCTTTTTGCAACTGTTTAATCCCCGCGTCTTGGCGCCAAGTGACACCATCATAGTGCTCCATCACGAGGGCGCGCCAATATAACTCGGCATTAATGGGCGTTGCATTGGTAAAACTCGCCCTAAAGGCAAGTTCAGTCGAACGGGTGAGCTTACCTATATCACCAATCGCCAGACTATCGGACAAGCCCGTTTGGGCTTCTTTCATGTTGGGCACTAACCAGAGCGGTGCAAGACGCGGTAACACTAAAAATAACAGCAGCGCGAGGGGAAGGCTCTGGAGTAAAAATTTGCCACCGATCCAAGCCGTGTGTTTTAAGGATTGCTTATCTTGATACAAAGTCACGAGTACGCAGGTATTGATCAGCGTTACCACGAGTAAATGCGCGGTATTAAGCAGGGATTGATGGTCGATAAAGGTCAGCGCGATAATAAAATAGCCCGCGAGGACGACAACGCGCACATCCCTTTGATTACGCATTTCAATGTATTTTAAGGCATAACCTAACAGCAGCAGATTTACTAGCGCATTGAGTAAGCCTATTTCCTTTGAAACGAGTGCCAGTGTGGTTGCGGCGCCGATCGCAAGACTGGTCACCAAAAAACGCGGTGGTTTTGCCACTTTGCCGACATAAATCCCCACACGCCACAGCAAACAGATAGCGCAAATGCCCAAAGTCCAAGGCGTGGTTTTATCAAATAGTGGGCTTAATACCGCAATATTGGTGATCAATAACCAAAAAAGTGTCTGGCGGCTAATATTGTCGCCGATTTGCGGTGTCATGCTATTGGCCGCTAACTTCATACTTGCTCCCTCGAAGTAGGGATATGATGCTGCTTGCGGGGAGCTTGATTCGTTTTTTGTGGGTGATTAGCGGCTGATGACTGATATGGGGGCTTCGCCGCTGAAGGCGCTAATTGTGGATATAAGGCAATGGCTTTTTGACAGGCGATCCTATGGTGATTGCCTATCGCGGGCGCGATCAAGACATCGTCTCCCATTGGGTTTTGCAGATGTAAGCCAAAATACTGCTCAAGTTGCGTGAGTTTATTGACTTGCCAGCTTAGCTGACTCAATTGGGTTTCGAGGCGTTTGGCATCGGGTCTGAGCCTTAACCAGACGGGATCACCTTGGGGCTGCTGGAATTCTTTAGTCAGCATGCCGCGACCCTGTGCCCATTGTTTCCATGCCACTTGCTTGAGGGATTCGCCGAGCACATGGGGTTTAAGGCCTTTGAACTCATCAATCCCCGATACATGTTTACCCGCGAGTAACAGGGGATCTTGCTCCGACTGAGTATGATCAGCCTCAAGCTGTAGCGGCGCTTCAATCGGCTGGGCAAAGACTAAGTGACTAATGGCTAAATCCACATGCGACCAGGCGCGGCAAAGCCCTAAGGGATAGAAGGATTCAATTTTGAGCCGCCCCGGTGACACTTGACCCCGCTGATGATACTCGAAGGGCACGAGCGCTTGTTGTTCATCTGTACCAAGGTTCTGCACCGTATAAGTGCGATTATGCGGATAGTTAAGCTGGATGTTATGGCCACTATGGTGCGTGCTGATGAGGACGGGAAAGGTTAAGGTTTCGCCCGCATAGACTTCGGGCGGCGTCGTGGCCCGTACATGTAAGCCGGCCAGATTTTTGTAACTGTAGAGAATGCAGGTATTAAAGAGGCTTAGGAGTAAGATGCTGAGGCCAATGACTAAGTTATTTTGATAGTTAGTGCCGAATAGATATAAAAGTAAAACCAGACCGAGCCAAACTAACCCAAAACCGCTCGGCAGAATAAAAATGCTGCGATGGCTTAAGGTTATTTCGGGACTCGGTGGCAAGCGTCTTGCTAACCAACGTTGCCAAATCGGGACTAACGTCGGAATGAAAGTCGGGAGTATCAGTCGTTTCACTTCTGAGTTATTTCCTTAGTTTAATGCGTTAACTGCATACTTTAGCGATATCTTCTCATTACAGTATCTTGCTACATAATCGGGTTAACACTGGCGAGAATTCGCTCAGATAGGGCTTCACCCTGTAATTGGCTACTGGTTCTGAGTCTATGCTCCGCTACACAACAAAATACCGCTTGCACATCTTCGGGGACTAAATAATGTCGACCTTCTAAAAAGGCCCATGCCTTAGCTGCTTGTAATAGCGCTTTGGTGGCACGCGGTGATAACCCCACGCTATCACTTTGGCTACGGGAAAAACTCACTAAGGCCAGAATATAATTGAGTAAGGCATCGGAAGCGCTGACCTTGTCGCACTGCTCTTGCAGTTGCATTAAGGCCATCGGTGTCAGGCATTGGGGCAATTGATCTAAGGTTAAGTGGTTATGATTGCTCTTAAGCATAGCGAGTTCAGCATCGTGGCTTGGATAACCAATAGACAGACGCATCATAAACCTGTCGAGCTGCGATTCTGGTAGCGAAAATGTACCGGATTGATCGGTGGGATTTTGAGTCGCTATTACAAAGAAAGGATTGGGCAATCTGTGGGTGATGCCATCGACGGAAATTTGTTGTTCGGCCATCGCTTCGAGTAAAGCGCTTTGTGTCTTAGGGCTGGCGCGATTAATTTCATCGGCCAAAATCATCTGCTTAAAAATTGGTCCAGGATGAAAGATAAATTGTGCTTGATGTTTATCAAAAATCGATACGCCGAGAATGTCGGCAGGCAGCATGTCACTGGTGAATTGGATCCGCTGATAGCTCAAACCTAAGCTTTGGGCTATACCATGGGAAATACTGGTTTTACCCATGCCGGGTAAGTCTTCAATCAACAGGTGCCCACGGGCGAGAATACAGGCTAAAGCGAGACGAATTTGCCTAGGCTTGCCCAGCAATACTTGTTCGAGTTGTTGTAGTAATTCGCTGATCCCAGATTGTGCCACGGGCGACTCCTAATACATTTGGAAGTGTGCTTAAGGTGCATTTGCAAGCTGATGTGCGTTATCACTATGGCGGATCATCGCCCGTATATCCAGTGGCATTTCTAGTGCCAAATCAATTACTCGACAGCATTAGGTTTGGTCTTGAGTGGGCTGGTGGCGCGAATGTAAACCGTTTTAGCCTGATCTTACGTAAGGCACAGTACTTGGCTGCTGGTGGGGCGAATAAACCAGGATTTAAACAAAAAGCCTTGGACAAAGTCGACACCGATATCCCGCGCAAAGGCTAAGTGAGCTTCAGTTTCTATGCCTTCTAAAATGCACTGTTTGTGGGTCTTTTTGGCAAAGTTGACCAATGCAATTAATAATTGTGCTCCCTCGGGGTGTGTTATGTGCGTTAACCAATGGCGGTCGAACTTAAGATAATCCACGTTCATCATCAGATCGACACTGAGCATGGAGTGGGGCGCACCAATATCATCCAGCGCCACATGTATCTTAGCTTGTTTAAATTGAGTGAATAATTGACTGGCCAGCTGGGCATCGTTAATGCAGGTGTTTTCGATGATCTCGACCGTGACTCGTTCATAGTGGGACAGCAAACGAATGAGCTTGGCGGTATGTGGTCCATCGACGGCGTGGGGATCAACATTGATAAAAATTCGCTGCTGACTCGGCGCATGGATGAGTTGAAATGCCTTGGCTTGATATTCAACAGCAGCGAGTATTTCTGTGGATTCATGCAACTGCTCGAACACAATATTAGGTGCAACCGCATCACCATTAGGCAAGTAAAAGCGTGCTAAGGCTTCATAGCCGTCGATGGCTAAAGTATGAGGATTGACAAAGGGTTGGTATTCGCAGCTAAGCGTTAACGAACTAAGGTTAATCATGGGTGTAATGGGATTCTTAATGCTTTAATACTAATTATTCGCATTTAACGCCCTTCAGTGCAAACAAGTTTTCGATAAAACGGCGTGATTGCTGAATAATTATTCGCTTTGCTAATTATTTGAATTTAGAGAATATCATTTAGAATTTTTGGTGGTTAAAGCATGAGCTTTACCCTAGGGTATGCTGAAAAGTAGGAACTCGATGCAGCTGAGTATCGAGTTCCTTTTCATGTCACGAGTTAGTAAGCAAACTTAAGCTCAGCTTCGCTGAATAATGGCTGTGCTTCCTGCTTTTGCGCCTCATAAATCAATCGATAGCTGAGGACGGCTTGAACATATTCACGGGTTTCAGTAAAGGGAATGGCCTCGATAAAGCCCATGGCATCGAGTTTGCCATCTGAGTTTGATAACCAGCGACGCACGCGAGAGGGACCCGCGTTATAGGCCGCCGTGGCGAGGATGCGGTTTTGGTTAAACTCTTTCAACAGCTGGGCATAGTAAGCGCTACCAAGATTGAGGTTAAGCTCTGCGCTGTAGAGATCCTTTGGATCGCTATATCTGGCCCCGTGTTTTTTGGCGGTAGCTTTGGCCGTGGCAGGCATAATTTGCATTAGGCCACGGGCACCTACGCCCGAGGTCGCATAAAGATAGAATGCACTTTCGCGGCGGCTAATCGCACGGATCTCATCGATGTTAACCCTATGCTTTTTGCTGGCGTGCTCAAAACCGGCTTGGTGTGCCATAGGGAAGCGTAGAGGAATATCATCCCACAACTTACCTTGAATACTGGCTTCAACACCAAAATCGTACCAGCCCTGTTCATGGGCATAGCGTCCATAGCGTGCTCGCATCGTATTGTCACTGCGTTTTAGCAGCGACATCCATTCATAGCGAGCATCGAAATAACGGTCGAGTGCCATTAACTCTTGTACTCTGACAAAGCCGAGATCATCGGTTAACTTTTGGCTATTGGCATCAACAACAGGCTCAGGGCTTTGATTGAGTGATACCGGTTTATTTAAGAACTGCGCAGCAGCAAAACCGTAAAAATTACGTTCATTACTGATTGTCGCGAGCGCTTTTATGGCGCTTTCAGGCGCTTCTTTGGCATTGGTGCGATAAAGCCAGTATTGCCAACGTTCCTTTGCCAAGGTTTCTGGTTGGAGTAGGTTCAAGTAACGGGCAATACTGCGCATGTCGTGATCGCGGATAGCCCATCTTAAACGGCGCTCAAATAGGTCGTCATTTTTCAGCTCAGTGAGCACATTGTCGACATAGTTTTTATAGTTATCATCTTGTTCAATTAAAATGCGGCGAACAAGGTATTTATCGAGTTGCTGCGCTTGTTCTGGGGTAAAACGATGGGCCTTTTGATACCGTTCATACAAATTAATGGCTTGGTCGAGATCCTTACGGGCAAGGCGTTTTAATCCTGCGGCAACAATGTCACCGACAATGGGATTTTTATCTTTAAACTTTTCGGTATGGCGCAGGCTATTGGGATCTTTATAGACGGCGACTAAACGCTTAGCTTCGTTACTATGGGTGGTGATTTTTTGGGATAAAAAACTCAGTAAACTCGTTTCGCCAGCCTCGAAACTCAGCATCATTCGCGCCCATACGACATCTTGAGTGCGTTTACCGGCTTTGGTCCATGTGTTGAAAAGAGGATCACATTCCTTTGGGCGCGAACCCCCAAATACCCAAAGTGATTGTGCGGCCGCATAAGCCGTTTTTAGATCGCCCTTGGCGAGTTTCGCCTCATAGTAATAACACTGCAGGCGGATGTCGGTAGGCGCTTCTGGGGTGATCGCAAGATAATCATTCCAGCGTTTTTGGCTACCAGCATTGTTTAAATATTTAGACCGTAACCTATTGTACATGGGTGTGGTTTCATATTTTTCAATCAAGGCTTTAGCTGCATAACCCTGTAAGGCATTAAGAGCACCGATGTCGATATCATGATCTAAATAAATCGCGAGCGGATAATTACCTAGTTTTGCCCGTAGGGGTTTATAGGTTGCATAATCTTGCTTCTTTAGGGCTTTTTCGGCCTCAAGAAAGGTTTTCTGCGTTGACGTTAACGCAAGTGCGGCAGGGGCATTCAATGCGCCTGCGAGCAATATTGCACTGGATATAACCACATTTATAACTGCTTTGCACATGGAGCGTTTGCCTCCGGGCATCAAGGTATCAATCGACATGTCCGTATCGATTTGAGGTAATTAATGGGTGTTCAATTCTTGTTATCTATCATTGCACTCGACAGGCTCGAGTTCTGTGTCTTTAGGCTCGCGGGTATGCGACAGATTAAGTTCAGCGTCGTCATCCTGAGTGTCGTTATCGTCCTGGGCTTCATTGAGCGCTTTTTCTAGCAGCATTTTATCCAGTTGTTTGCTGGTATCGACCCCGAGCTGCTGCATTAAATGGGCTTGACGCACTAGGTTGCCTTTGCCCGATGACAGCTTGTTCATTGCACTGTGATAGGTTTTCTCCGCATTATCTAAGGCGCGGCCGAGTTTTTCCATGTCTTCAATATAACCACATAACTTGTCGTAAATTCGACCCGCTTGTTTTGCAATGGTTTGTGCGTGTTGATTTTGATATTCGTAGCGCCAAATATTGTTAATTGTGCGCAGGGCCACCAACAAATTCGTTGGACTAACAAGCATGATATTCTGCTCAAGGGCAAAATTGACTAGGCTAGGATCATGCTCCAATGCCAGTAAAAATGCCGGTTCGATAGGAATAAACATCAACACATAATCGAGACTCTTAAGGCCGTGCAGATGTTGATAATCCTTTTGACTTAAGCCTTTAATGTGACTGCGAATGGAAATGACATGCTCGTTAATGGCCTGTTGGCGCAGTGCCGGATCTTCACTGTTGAAGTAGCGCTCATAACTGACCAACGACATCTTAGCATCGATGACCACATCTTTATTTTCTGGCAGATGCACAATCACATCCGGCTTAAAGCGTTTACCGCTATCATCCTTGAGATCTTGCTGAGTATGGTACTCATGGCCCTCACGTAGGCCGCTTTCCTGCAATACGCGATCGAGGATCACTTCACCCCAGTTACCTTGCTGCTTGTTATCACCCTTGAGCGCTTTGGTCAGGTTGATGGCATCTTGGCTCATTTTCAGATTGAGATCCCGCAGGTGCTCAAGCTGATGTTTAAGGGCGCTGCGTTCGGATTGTTCGTGGGTGTAGGATTCACGAATTTGCTGTCTGAATCCTTCTAGCTGTTGTTTTAATGGCCCAAGCACGCCTTCGAGTTGGCTGGCATTTTGGTGCTTAAAGTTTTCGCTACGTTCTTCAAAAATACGGTTTGCGAGGTTTTCAAATTGGGTTTGTAAACGCACTTCGGCCGATTCTAAGCTGGCAATTTTATCCTGCAGCGATTCTTGCTGGGCATCTGCCTTGGCTTGAATGGTTTGCTGCATGGCATTGGATTTCGAAAGGGCTAATTGGAGCTCTAACTGACGGCGCTGGCTATCATTTAATTGCTGCTCTAAGGTGGGAACGCGTTCGGCTAAGGCCTCGGCTTTGCCCAGTTGTTCAATTTTGAGCTCAAGGCGTTGCTGGTATTGACGTAATTGCGCTTCTTTGTCATCGACCAAAATTTGCTGTTGTGCTAAGGATAATTCTGCATCTTCATTGACTTGACGCATTTCTTGCTCAAGTTGGTCTTTGTGTAGTTGCCAGCGTTGGCGGGTGAGTCTTTGATTGAGCAGAGCACCGATCAACAGGCCTAAGAAGGCAATGGCGAGAAGGCCGATGATTTCGGCGACAGAAAAAGATTGAGAAAATGGCATGATCAATAGCACTCCTTTAGCTTTGGCGCTTAGGTTCGCATGCCCCCCAACAGGCTTCAAGCCCTTTAATCAACTATATCTGCGCTTAATGCTTGAATGAGCAAGTCTTATACGTTTAAGGTGAATTTATTCACGGGTGGAAAGTTTTTCTGGCTTTTACCTGTCTATATAAGAGTGAGCGATACAGACGAGCGCCAGAGAAGGTTTTTATCGCGACTCGGTGGCTTTAATCATTGGATGGTAGAGGTGTCAATTGGCTAAACATTCCCGTTTTACCCCAGGTATTCTTAAAAAAGCGCAGTGGCACATTCAAGACAATCAAGTGACGCCCGAAGCGGTATTTCGCTCGCGTCGGCAAATTGTAAAAGCCATGGGACTCGGTGCTATCGGTGCCAGCGTGCCCGGTTATGTTCAGGCCGGATTATTCGATCTATTTGGCGATCAACCTAAGTCCTCATTTATCACTACTCCACTGACGTTTCAATCCAATAAGCAGTACGGTGACGCCGATGTGTTAACCCCGTTTGATAAGGTGACGCAGCATAATAATTTCTACGAATTTGGTACAGACAAGCAAGATCCCTTCAATAATGCCCAAGGCTTTAAAGTCGACCCTTGGCAACTGCGTATCGAAGGTGAAGTTGAACGGCCCATGACCTTAGATTTTAATGATCTGACTAAAATGTTCCCGCTTGAGGAGCGTAACTATCGCCTGCGCTGCGTTGAAGCTTGGTCTATGGTGATCCCTTGGGTGGGGTTCCCGCTGGCGGCATTATTGAAAAAAGTTGGCGTCACCAGTAAGGGCAAGTATGTCGCCTTCGAAACCGCTTTTGATCCCGAGCAAATGCCGGGGCAGAAGAGCCGATTAATGGGGGGCGGTATTCATTATCCCTATGTTGAAGGCCTCACGATAGCCGAAGCAATGAACGATTTAACCTTAATGTCGGTGGGTTTGTACGGTAAAACCTTGCCACCGCAGAACGGCGCGCCCATTCGCTTAGTGGTGCCGTGGAAATACGGCTTTAAGAGTATTAAATCAATCGTGCGAATTCGCGTCATGGATAAACAACCGCCGACCAGCTGGAATCAGCTTGCCTCACACGAGTATGGATTTTATGCCAACGTTAATCCGGCGGTGGATCATCCACGCTGGTCGCAGGCCACAGAGCGTCGTATCGGCGAGGGGGGATTGTTTTCAGCAACCCGAATCGATACCCAGCCGTTCAACGGTTACGGCGAGTTTGTGGCTTCACTGTATGACGGCATGGATCTGAGGAAATACTATTGATGATTGGTTTGTTGTTTGGGGATTCGCTATTAAGCGGGGACAAACTATGTTGAGATTAACCGCTAAGCACTTGTTTTGGCTAAAGGCGTTATTTCATTTGTTGGGTTTAGTGCCCATCGTCTACCTTGTGCTTACCGTGGTGCTTGGCCGTGCGGGTGGCGATCCCGTGCAGCACATTATTCACTACACAGGCATAGGCGCATTAAATGCGCTAGCGGCGACCTTACTGATCTCACCGATTGCCAAGTTGACCAAGCAAGGGCTGTTGATGCAGACCCGCCGTTTAGTGGGTTTATATGTGTTTGCCTATGCCACTTTGCATATATTGGCCTTTTTTAGTTTAGATCTGTTGTTTGCTTGGGAATTACTGTTTAGCGAGGTCGTAAAACGGCCGTATATTTTAGTCGGCGCAGTGGCTTATCTTATCGTCACCGCCTTGGCGATAACTTCGTTTAAAGCCTTGATGCGTAAGATGGGACGTCGTTGGCAAACCTTGCACTATGGAGTGTATTTAGTCGCGATATTAGCGCCAATCCATTTTTACTGGTCGGTAAAATCGGAAATCATCGAGCCGAGTCTGTATATCGTAGGTTTTAGTGTGTTGCTGCTGTGGCGCACGCCTTGGTTTAAACGTCATTTCAGCCGTAAAGTGGCGAACAAAACCGAGCGAAAGCTGACACAAGATAAAGCTTCGATAAAGTCGGTTTAAACGCATGGCGTGAGCAGTAAATCACTGGCTTGATTTATGTTTCTTTGTGCCTAACGCAAGATATAAATTATAAAAACAAAAATGCCGAATCAAGATTCGGCATTTCTCATTTAGCGAACTGTTCTGCTCAGTTAATCTAGCTCAGTTAATCTTCTTGCTCAGGTGGCAAGACTTAACCTAAACCTTGAGTCGCTGATTTCATTTGAATAAACTCAATTTTATAACCGTCTGGATCTTCAACAAACGCAATCTCAGTGGTACCTCCTGCGACAGGACCTGGGGCGCGAGTCACTTTGCCTCCGGCTGCGGCAATCGCAGCGCAACGGGCGTAGATATCTTCATCGCCAATCGCTAAGTGGCCAAAGCCTGTGCCTAAATCGTATTTGTCAGTGCCCCAGTTATAGGTCAGTTCAACCACGGCTTGGCCTGTGGATTCTTCACCATAACCCACGAAAGCTAAAGAATATTTGTACTCTGGATTTTCAGAGGTGCGAAGTAGTTTCATGCCGAGCACTTCAGTATAAAAAGCAATACTGCGTTCTAAGTTACCGACGCGGATCATAGTATGTAATAGTTGCGACATAGGTCCTCTCTCTAAATAGATTACGGGGTGGAGTATACCAAAAATCCGTAGATGGACCTCGATAAATGTCAGCCATTGTTTTTACAGCGCTTGACCCAGATTAACGCTTAGGATAGGGAAATGATTGTCTGTAAGAGGAATTTTCAGGATTTAGAAGAGAAAATTGCCGATAAATTGGCTATCGCTCACAAAACACAGAGACAAACATGGGTTTTTATCACTGGGTTGATAATAATGTAGCCATACCAACTAGGAGAGTGAATGATGAACACCGAACTTAAAATGGCTTTAGGCACCACAGTTGTTATTGCTTTATTTTTCAGTGCTTTTTTTGTTTCAATGTTTTAACGACTAATACAAGTTTGAGTTAACCCAGTTCCAAGTTAAGCAAAAAAGCCGCTATTGCGGCTTTTTGTTTGTCTGAAATCCAGTCTAATCAATGTGAAAACAACACTGAAACGTCAATTTGCTTCACTCAGTTGATTCGAAGCTTAATCTTCAGGATAAATTTTTTCTTTAAATTCACACAAGTCTTCAATGATACAACTACCACAGCGGGGTTTGCGCGCAAGGCAAGTGTAGCGGCCATGCAGGATAAACCAGTGGTGCACATCGACTTTAAATTCTGCCGGCACGACTTTTAGCATTTTCTCTTCCACTTCGACTACGTTCTTGCCGGGTGCGAATTTAGTGCGATTGGCGAGGCGGAAAATATGGGTGTCGACGGCGATGGTTGGCCAACCAAAGGCAGTGTTTAGTACCACGTTAGCCGTCTTGCGGCCAACGCCTGGCAGAGACTCTAGGGCTTCGCGGTTTTCTGGCACTTCACCATTGTATTTCTCAATTAAGATCTCACAGGCTTTGATCACATTGATGGCTTTGTTGTTATATAAGCCTATGGTTTTTATGTATTGCTTTAAACCTTCTACGCCAAGGGCATAAATGCTGTGGGCCGTGTTCGCCACAGGAAAGAGTTTATCCGTTGCCTTGTTAACACTCACATCTGTTGCTTGGGCCGATAACGTCACTGCCACTAGCAGTTCGAAGGGACTTGAAAAATTGAGTTCGGTTTCAGGTTTGGGATTGTTATCGCGAAGACGAGTGAGGATCTGGATACGTTTTTCTTGATTCATGTACGATTCCTGCGCTGTGGTGGGTTTCAACTCTCAACCGTTCATTATCACTATCTTATTAATGATGATTGATGAGTTTACAACCCACGTTCGCTGATTTTCTTATGCTTTGAGTTTTGCCGCTCATCATGTGCTAGGCACACATTAAACGCGTTAACACTAGGGCATATCTGATCGCCATAATGCCTGTCGTTACTTGAAAGCCTAACCTACCTTAGTGATCCGTGCGCGGGTAATACTCGGCTCTGCGGCGACATGAGGTTGGCGTTCTTTGACTTTTTTATCAATCACATTTTTCAATGCGATCAATAATCCCATCACGATGAATGCGCCGGGTGGCAGCATAGCAAGGAGAAATGGGGTATCGACTTGCCATAGATGCATGGTTAACGATTTAGCCCATGGGCCGAGCAGTTGATCCGCACCATCAAACAGTGTGCCTTGACCTAAGATTTCCCGCGTTGCGCCCAGCACTGTAAGCACTAAAGTAAAACCAAGGCCCATCATTAAGCCATCGAAGGCGGCACTAAACGCATTATTGCGCGAGGCAAAGGCTTCGGCGCGGCCGATGATGATGCAGTTAGTCACAATTAATGGCAGGAAGATCCCAAGGGATAAATACAGGCCGTAGGCATAGGCATTGATGAGCAGTTGCACTGTGGTGACTAGCGCGGCGATGATCATCACAAACACAGGAATACGAATTTCTTTGGGCACATAGTCGCGCACCAGTGACACCAAAATGTTAGAGCCAATCAGCACCAGCATAGTGGCTAGACCAAGGCCAAGGGCGTTAGTGATCGTTGCAGTAACCGCGAGTAGCGGACATAAACCTAACAGTTGCACTAGGCCTGGGTTGTTTTTCCACAGTCCTTGCCACGCAATTTCGCGATAATTAGTCATGGTTGGCCTCACAATTTAGCGGCTGGCTGAAAATTTGTGCTTGGTTAGTGCTGAAATACCATACCGCGTTTTTGACTGCTTTAACATAAGCGCGCGGGGTGATGGTTGCACCGGTAAATTGGTCAAAATCGCCGCCATCTTTTTTAACTAACCATTGCTTATCATCTGCAGAACCCAACACTTTACCAACAAACTGAGTGACCCAATTCGATTTACGTAGTTCAATTTTGTCACCCAGCCCGGGTGTTTCTTGGTGGGACAAGGTACGTACGCCTAAGACTTCACCTTGGATATTAATTCCAACAATTAATTTGATATTACCGCTATAGCCATCGGGTGCTATGGCTTCCATGGCGATAGCGACAGGCTTGCCTGCATGGGTAGCAATATAGGCCGGCATTGGACTATCCGTGCCTAATGCTTCTTTGTTTAATAGCAAGGTACACTGAGCGGTAAGCTCGTTATCATGTATTTCATCAGGGATTAATTGTTGCAATACTCGCATCAATTCCTGTTGTTCTTGCTGCTTAATCTTGTCAAAGGTTTGTTGATTGACAGCGGCGACGAGACCCGTGCAAATCAAGGCAAACAGTGCCAATAAAAAACCATTTTTAATCATCGGATTTTTCAACTCTTTTTCCTTAAGCTCTCGTTGCCAGCAGAATGACATTATCTTGTAGCATGACTGTAGTCCGCCCAATGGCCTTAGCTAGCTGAATGACCATAGGTGCGTGGCCGCACATAGTAGTCAATAAAGGGAGCGCAGAGGTTAGCCAATAACACAGCAAAGGCAAAGGCGTCAGGGTAACCGCCTTTAATGCGGATGATATACACCAACACACCAATTAACGCGCCGAAGATAATGCGACCACGGGGGCTGGTTGCTGCTGTGACGGGATCGGTTGCGATAAAAAATGCCGCTAACATGGTCGCGCCAGAAAACAAATGTAATAGGGGACTGCCTTGGGTATCGGGCGACAGTAAGAAACCGATACTCGCTGCAACAAAGAGCCCCAATAACACGCCAGTACTGATGTGCCAACGAATGGCTTTCAGTTTAAGTAACACTAAACCGCCAGCCAGATAAGCTAAATTCACCCAGAACCAACCTACGCCTGTGCTGCCATCAAAAATGGCTTTAGTCAGGCTTTCTGTGGTGGTTAATCCTAGGGATAAATCGGTTTTAAGGGTATCGAGTGGCGTCGCCATTGCGATGCCATCTATCCCTAAACGAAACTGTTCCAAGTTAACGTGGGCGCCAATGTTGAAGATAAGTTGCAAGCTCTCAGCTAGGCTAGGCGAATGCAGCGCAACGGTACTCGGTGCTATCCAAGTGGTCATTTGCACTGGGAATGAGATTAGCAGCAATACATACGCCGCCATTGCAGGGTTAAACAGGTTATGGCCTAAACCGCCGTAAAGGTGCTTAACGATAACGATCGCAAAGGCGGTGCCCATCACTATCATCCACCAAGGTGCTAGGGGAGGAATGGCGACACCAATCAAGATTGCGGTCAGCATGGCGCTGTTATCGCTAAGGCTGGCTTTGATATTACGATTGCGAAGTTTCATCACCGCAGCCTCACAGCTTAAGGCAACTATAATCGCAAGCAGCACTTGAACAAGCGTGCCCCAGCCAAAAAAGGCGCATTGCACCACAAGGCCCGGCAGTAAACATAAAATCACCCTTTGCATCACAGTTGAGGTATGCAAATTACGTGTAACATGGGGTGATGAGGCTATTTTAAACGCCATTGTGTTCCCTTTTCATCATTCTGTTCTTAATCATTAGCAACACTTGAATCGCTCGAAGCTCCGGCTTCTTGGGCGAGTGCCGCTTTTTTGGTTTTTGCCTTGGCGATGGTCGCAGCAATCCGTGCTTTTTTAAGCTCATCGCCTGATAAGGCTGCCGTTTCAATGGGTTCTGCGGATGGTAAAACGGCTTCAGGTTTGGCTGCTGCTATCGACGGCGATGCCATGTTAGCTTTAGTTTGAATGTCGTCAACGGACTCTATTTCAGACTCAGTTTTAGACTCAGTTTTAGACTCAGCTGCTGATGCCGCAGCTATTTTCTTCGCTTTAGCACGAGCAACAGCGGCGGCAACTTTGGCCTTTTTAATCGCTTCAGCGTCGTTAACGTCAGTAGCGGTAGCTTCTTTATCATCATTCACATCTGCTTGAACGCTAGCTGCGGAATCAACTGCTGGAGTCGCGGTCTGAGTTAAATCATTGTCAGCATTTGTCTCAACTTGCTGCGCGGCTTTTTTCGCTTTAGCACGGGCAACCGCGGCGGCTACTTTGGCTTTCTTAATCGCTTCTGAATCATTAACGTCACTAACGCTAACATCACTAACGCTAACGTCAGTATTGCTAACTTCAATATCACTAGCGGCGGTTTCTGCTTGCTGCGCCGCTTTCTTGGCTTTTGCCCGCGCGACTGCGGCAGCCACTTTGGCCTTTTTATCATCGGCAGCGCTGGCTTCTGGTGTACTGTCAGCCGTTTCAGCCGTTTCAAGCGGCGCGGTATCGGCTTGCTGAGCCGCCTTTTTAGCTTTGGCGCGAGCAATGGCCGCGGCGACTTTGTCCTTCTGAGATAACGGCGCTTCTTGCGCGATTGCATCTGTTGCTAAGAAGGATTCATCACTGGCATCAACATTCACCACATTGTTTGTATCTGCACCATTTGTATCAGCACCATTGGCATTCACTTGGGCGGCTTTCTTCGCCTTAGCGCGGGCGATGGCTGCGGCAACTGCAGCTTTACCCTTGGGCGCGTCTGTCGTATCAGTGCTTGTTACGTTTGATGATTCTTCATTCGACAACTCTTCAGTTGCTGATTGTGCCGCTGCGGCTTTTTTCGCGGCGATCCGTGCCATGGCTTCGGCTACGGCATTTTTATCCGTGCCAGTCATAGTCGCTTGTCGGCGCTCTGCGGCTTCTTTGGCCTTAGCTTCACGGGCAAGCTTTTCTTCTTCAAGACGCGCTAAACGGGCATCAAAACGCTGTTTAGCGCGCTCCGCTTGCTGCTTCTCATCGGCGGCTTGTTTAAGTGCAGATTTGGCAATGCGGTAATACTCGACTAAGGGAATATCACTCGGGCAGACGTAACTACAACAACCGCATTCAATACAATCCTTTAGATTGTAACTGGCTGCTTTGTCATATTCTTCGGCCTTGGCGTGCCAAAAGAGTTGCTGTGGCAATAAGAGTGCAGGGCAGGCATTGGCGCATTCGCCGCAGCGGATACAGGCTTTTTCTTCTGGCGTAGTTCCTATTTCTTGGCTGCTTGGCACCAGAATACAGTTAGTACCTTTTAAAATAGGCACTTGGATATTCGCCAATGCATGGCCCATCATAGGCCCGCCAATAATCACCTTTTGTTCAGGTTCTGGCGTGAACTCAGTCGCAGCTAGCACATGCTCAACAGGTGTGCCTATCGGTAACCAGTAGTTCCCCGGTTTACCGACATTTTTGCCCGTCACAGTCACAACACGCTCAATCAGCGGTTTACCTTGGGTAACCGCTTGATGAATCGCAAAGGCAGTGCCGACGTTATGCACGACGATACCAAGTTTGGCGGGAATCGCGCCCGAGGGCACTTCGCGGCCAGTAATGATTTGAATTAACTGCTTTTCACCACCAGAAGGATATTTTGTCGGAATGACCGTTACCCGAATACTATCCGCTGGGAGCCCACATTGGACGACTGCAGCTTGCATGGCTTTGGCCGCTTCTGGCTTATTATCTTCAATGGCGATAACAATGCGTTTTGGCGTTAATAACCGATGAATAATGCCAATACCGGCGAGGATATCTTGGCTGTATTCGCGCATTAATCTGTCATCGGCGCTGATATAAGGTTCGCACTCGACGCCGTTGATGATGACTAAATCAATTTCACTGACCGGATTAAGCTTAATATGAGTTGGAAACGCCGCGCCGCCCATGCCTGCAATGCCAGCAGCACGGATCTTATCGATCATCTGCTGATGGGTTAAATCCTCAAGCTCATTTTGCACCAGCTCACACCAAGTGTCTTTGCCATCGGCTTGGATAACGCAAGTGTTAACTGGCAATGCTGAAGCATGGTTACTGGCCCTTGGCTCAATGGCAACGATAGTGCCTGATGTCGGCGCATGCACAGGTAAATGCCAAATGGAGGTACCTTGAGTTAACGGTGTGCCTTTTAATACGCTATCGCCGATGTTTACCGCAAGTGTGCAGTTTTCACCGACTTGAGGGATGGGCACTAAGTACGTAGTGGCTAAGGGCAGTTGGCTAATCGGCGTCGCGTTCGAGAGGAATTTGACTTCGGGTGGATGTATACCACCGGGTGAGCGCCAAAGGGTTCCTTTATCTAATTGATCTAATAAAGTTAACACCGCTTTTCCTCTTCTAACTGTGGGTCTTGGTTCTGAATCTCTTGAATGAGAGTCACTGGGATGGCATTTAAGCGCCAGTTCCAATTTTTAAGATTCTGGGTGACTGGGATCATATCAATACAATCGACGGGACAAGGCTCAACACAGAGATCGCAACCCGTGCAATCGGTCGTCAACACAGTATGCATAAGCTTACCTGCACCGATAATCGCATCCACGGGGCAGGCTTGAATACACTTAGTGCAGCCAATACATTCGTCTTCACGTATGTAGGCGACCTTTTTTACTTGAGATTGTGCTTCGGCATTCAGCGGCTCTGGCTCGACGCCCATCAGGGTCGCCAGTTTTTCCATGGTGGCAGTGCCGCCGGGAGGGCATTTGTTGACTTTATCGCCGTTGGCAATCGCTTCAGCATAAGGGCGACAGCCAGGGTAACCACATTGACCACATTGGGTTTGTGGCAGAATCGCTTCGAGTTCATCAACAATCGGATTGCCTTCAACCTTAAATTTAACGGCGGCAAAACCGAGTAATAGTCCAAAGACTAATGCCAATAGGGTCAACAATATGACTGCAATTAAAATTCCGGACATCTTACTTAACCAATCCTGTGAATCCCATAAAGGCGAGGGACATAAGACCTGCGGTGATCATCGCTATGGCGCCGCCTTTGAAAGGTAAGGGGACATCTGCGGCAGCTAAACGTTCGCGCATCGCCGAGAAGAGAATTAACACTAATGAGAAGCCTAACGCAGCACCAAAGCCATAGATAGCCGATTGGATAAAATCGTGCTTCTCGTTAACGTTCAATAGGGCAACACCCAACACAGCACAGTTAGTTGTGATCAGCGGCAGGTAAATCCCTAAAGCGCGATGCAGTGCAGCACTGGTTTTTTGCACCACCATTTCAGTAAATTGCACCACAACCGCAATCACTAAAATGAAGCTCATGGTTCGCAGGTAGCTCAGATCAAAGGGCAATAGTAGATACTGGTTGACGAGGTAACTGAGAATAGAGGCTAACGTCAGTACAAAAGTGGTCGCCATAGACATGCCAATAGCGGACTCCAGTTTACTGGAGACCCCCATGAAAGGACACAAGCCTAAGAATTTCACTAAAACGAAATTGTTGACCAGTACTGTACTGATCAACAAGAGGAGATATTCAGTCATCTCAATACTTTTCTAAACGGATCTTGGCCGTATTATCGACTTTTCCGTTTGCATAAACAACATATAGAATGCAGGGTTAACCATCTTTACTGTAAATTTTGGCGACGAATTAACCCGTTAAAGTATTAAATTTGATCTGTAATCGCCATGGCTTGGGGCTGTGCTATGTAATAGCCTTGCAATCCATCAACTAAGAGTTTTTCGAGGGTGAGTTTTTCTTCTTGGCGTTCGACGCTGGTCGCAATAACCCGAATGCCTATCCGTCTTGCAACATCCACCATCATACGGACGAAGAACTTATTATTGCTGTCTTCATCAATGTTCGATGTGTAGCTGCCATCAAGCTTTATGTAGTCTGGGCGCACTTCACTGAAGAATTTGAAGGACGTAAAACTCATGCCAAAACGCTCAATCGACACCCGTGATCCAACACTATGTATTTCGCGAACGAACTTATAGCTTGCCCCTAAGTTAGACTGCATACCTGACTCATTGATCTCAAATACTAAGCGCGAAGCGATGTATTTTTGCTTGCCTAAAATGTCCTTTAGCCAAGCGACAAACATATCTTGATGCGCAGAAAATGCGCTGATATTGATGCCAAAGTTACCCGAAATGGTCGGGTTTTCCTTAAGCATTCTTAATGCACTGATCACCACCAGTTTATCTAATTCAGAACTCATACCGTGACGTTCGGCCATAGCGATCACTGTGGTGGTCGGTAAAAACTTACCTTCGCTATTGTAAAAGCGCGCCAACAACTCACGGTAAACCTCTACATCAGTTCGGCAGGGCTGAATTGGCTGTTGGTAGAATTTTAATGCTTGGCGAGTGACTAAATCATTGATCGCCATTTTCCAGCGATCATCACCAAACTGCTCGTCACCATTGAGTTTTTCTTGGATATGATAGCTATTAGGCCCAAGGGTCTGAGCTATGCTGACTGCGGTATCCGCAATCGTCAGCAAATTAACCGCATCGGTACCTTGGTGATAGGGAACTAAACCGATATGGGCAACAGATTCCGCTTTTGTCATCTGCAAATATTCATCAAGATAAATTTTTAATTGATCTAAAAATTTTGGCGCATCCTTCAGCATGACATCAGGAATAAAGATGGCAAAATCAGCGCTCGATACCCTGAAACATTCTGCATCTGAATACTTACTACAGGCTTTGCGGATACAATTTGCCACCCTTGAAAGATAATCATCCCCCGCTGTTCGCCCTTGTTTTTGGTTGATTTGCGCAAGCTCTGTCGCCTTAACCATTGCCATCAGCCCCAATTGAGGAATATCGGGATTACTTATGGTTTCTAATTTTTGGGTAAAGCGCTGGCGACTACCAAAACCCGTCACTGTGTCTTGATAGGCCGCTTTATGCAGCTTTTCATTCTCTTGATTGAGTTTATCGATTTGGGCTTTAAGTTGAAGACGACACTCTTCAAGGGATATTCCAATGGGGTTGAGCTCACCTGTGAGTTTTGATGATGCGACAGCAGAAAACCCTAACTCAGGTATTTTTGAAATATAATCAGCAGCATAACGTATCGCCGCCCTATGTTTTGACATTAACAGAATAAACACTAACAGCAAGATAAGGTAAGCCACCAGTAACATGACACCGAGCTTTTGAGTATGACTAATCGAAGTTTCAATCGCTTGGTTTGCACTGAGTTTGACTTGTAAACGACCGGTTGCCAATTTTTGTGTATGACTGAGCTCGATAGAAAATAAACGGGCTAAAGGATGAGGATGTTGGCTGTCTAAACGACCTTCGGTATGACTCCGTTGGCCATCGGTATCATCAATATATTGGAAAAATTGGAATGGGTAATTTTCAGAAAGCTTTTTGAAGAGTTCGGCGCCATCACCTTGCCATTGCTGGTAGCGGGTTAAACTGGTTTTAAAGCTATCCAGTTCTTGCTGTTGTTGGATTTGTAATTGGCTATTTTCGCTTTGATATACCCAAGCAAAAAGACCTAAGAAAATAAGCAGTAAAAAAATTGGATATGATTTTGACATGGCCATAAAAATCCGCTCTATTTTTTTGGGTGAGCTCAAACAGGATAAGTTTAAGTCAAGAATACTTAACTGCAGCTATCTGTGTGATGACACTCATAAATTTTTATTAATAAGCTGATAACAGTGTAACTGCATTTGCTTAAAAACAAAACGGAAAAGAATAGGGTAACTAGAAGCCAGAAGAGGCAAAGACACGGGAATAAAACGAAGAATAAATTGGCTCCCCTGACTGGACTTGAACCAGTGACATACGGATTAACAGTCCGCCGTTCTACCGACTGAACTACAGGGGAGTAGAGGTGCGATATTGCTATCGACTTTACAGAAATAACACTTTTTAAATGGCTCCCCTGACTGGACTTGAACCAGTGACATACGGATTAACAGTCCGCCGTTCTACCGACTGAACTACAGGGGAA
>NZ_JADWMP020000035.1:0-37661 GCF_015767295.1 Shewanella sp. DW31 | reverse complement strand
CAGATGATGTAGGTTCTTGGAATAGCCCCTTCCAGGGGCAAGTCAAAGCCGCCTTCTAAGAAGGCGGATTCTTTACTCACGGTAACAGATACAGATTTTACAAGTGAAATATGGCTTAGAAAAAATGGGTACGGCTTGAGCTACAAAAAATAAAAAACCTCTTTCCATGCAATATGAAAAGAGGTTTTAGTATTGAGCGAAAGCGGCTCCTTCTCTTATATAGACAAAAAAGAGCGGTTATAAAAATAGTCCGCTTATAGCACGATCCAAGTCGCTTTCAGTTCTGTGTATTTGTCGAAGGAGTGCAGAGATTTATCTCGGCCATTACCTGACTGTTTATAGCCACCGAATGGCGCTGTCATGTCGCCACCATCGTAATGGTTGATCCACACCATGCCAGAACGCAGGGCTTTGGCAGTTTTATGGGCCTTGCTAATATTCGATGTCCATACACCAGCGGCTAAACCGTAAATAGTATCGTTGGCGATTGATATCGCCTCTTCCATGCCATTAAATTCAATAACAGATAACACAGGGCCAAAGATTTCTTCACTGGCAATCTTCATCTGGTTGTTTACGTTAGAAAATACCGTTGGCTGCACATACACACCACCTGTGTCGGCCATAACTTGGCAGCCACCGTGGACTAAGGTTGCACCTTCGTCTTTACCCGCTTTAATGTAACTGAGCACTGTGTCTAACTGTTGTTTATCGACAACGGCGCCGCTCACAGTGGCGGGATCGAGTGGATGCCCCGGATGCCATGAGGCTAACTCCTCTGCGATAAGCGCGATAAGCTCATCTTTCACCCCAGATTCCACCAGCAAACGCGAACCTGCGGTGCAGACTTCACCTTGGTTAAAAGCAATGGCTTCGGCCGCAGCTACAGCAGCGGCTTTCAGATCTGGCGCGTCATTAAAGACGATATTGGGGCTCTTGCCTCCCGCCTCTAACCACACGCGTTTCATGTTCGACTCGCCAGCGTAAATCATTAATTGCTTGGCAATTTTGGTGGAACCTGTGAAAACCAGCGTATCCACATCCATATGCAACGCTAAGGCTTTACCCACGGTATGACCAAATCCTGGCAACACGTTTAATACGCCTTGTGGGATCCCAGCTTCAATGGCGAGTTGCGCCATGCGGATAGCCGTTAAGGGTGATTTTTCAGAGGGTTTTAACACTACACTATTACCCGTGGCCAGCGCGGGCCCGAGCTTCCAACACGCCATCAGCATTGGGAAGTTCCACGGAACTATCGCGGCCACAACCCCCACAGGCTCACGGGTGATCATGCCAATTTCATTGTGAGCCGTTGGCGCGAGTTCATCGTAAATTTTATCAATCGCTTCACCAGACCAGCGAATCGCACGGGCAGCCCCCACTACATCCACAGCCTTGGAGAAACGAATTGGTTTACCCATGTCGAGGGTTTCTAACAGCGCGAGTTCATTGGCATTTTCTTCCAGTAACTCGGCGAAACGTATCATCACTTGTTTGCGCTTTACCGGAGATTGCTGCGACCAAACACCAGACTCGAATACACTGCGGCCATTAGCAACCGCAAGATTAGCATCTGCAAGATCGCAACTCGCCACTTTTACCAACAAGCGACCATCAATAGGACTAATACAATCAAAGGTGTTACCCGAAACGGCATCTTGGTATTCGCCATTGATAAACGCCTTACCATTAATAGACAGGCTGGCAGCCAGACTTTCCCATTCGCTACGTTTCTTCGGTGTGCTCATGATGACCTCTTAATAATTCGTATAGGTGTGGTTTATCGTTCATCGACAAGAAAATAGTGGTCTGTGACGACTTTAACGCAAATGCTAAACATCATCACAGTCATAATCCGAGCTTCAGGTTACGCTGTTTAAGCAATAAAATTCAATATTTTTTACAAAAATAGCTTTTTTGCCACAAATAACTGCACACGGCTCTTCCATGTTCATTATTTCTAACATAGCATAGCAAATATTAGCCACCCTAAAACAAGACCTGAAAATACAGGACAAGGTAGACACTATGGCCGATTTGCCGCTCAATTCCTCAAGCGCACCCTCACTTGAACATTTCTGGATGCCTTTTACCGCCAACCGCCAATTCAAAACCAACCCGCGATTACTCACCAAAGCGGAAGGCATGTATTACACGGATATTGATGGTAATAAGGTATTAGATGCCACCGCCGGTTTATGGTGTTGTAACGCAGGCCATGGTCGCAAAGAAATCAGCGAAGCGGTCAGCAAACAAATTAAAGAGATGGACTACGCGCCCTCCTTCCAAATGGGTCATCCTATCGCCTTTGAACTTGCCGAGCGGTTAGTCGAGCTCAGTCCTGAGGGATTGAACAAAGTCTTCTTTACTAACTCAGGTTCTGAGTCCGTCGATACTGCGCTTAAGATGGCACTTTGCTATCACAGAGCCAATGGTCAAGCCTCACGCACCCGCTTTATCGGGCGCGAAATGGGTTACCACGGTGTCGGCTTTGGCGGCATCTCTGTGGGTGGATTAAGCAATAACCGCAAAGCATTTAGCGGCCAATTATTGCAAGGCGTCGATCACTTACCGCACACCTTAGATATCCAAAATGCGGCATTTACCCGTGGACTCTCGCACTTTGGCGCTGAAAAAGCCGAAGTATTAGAACAACTAGTGACCCTGCATGGCGCCGAGAATATTGCCGCCGTGATCGTTGAACCAATGTCAGGCTCAGCAGGGGTGATATTGCCGCCACAAGGTTACTTAAAACGTCTGCGTGAAATCACTAAAAAGCACGGCATCCTACTGATTTTTGACGAAGTCATTACCGCTTTTGGCCGCGTTGGCGCCGCTTTTGCGAGTCAACGTTGGGGCGTTATTCCAGACATGATCACCACTGCTAAAGCCATCAATAACGGCGCCATCCCTATGGGCGCAGTGTTTGTGCAAGATTTTATCCACGACACTTGCATGCAAGGCCCCACAGAACTGATTGAGTTTTTCCACGGTTACACCTATTCAGGTCATCCCGTGGCCGCGGCTGCGGCACTTGCCACCCTATCGATTTATGAGAATGAGCAATTATTCGAACGTAGTTTTGAGCTTGAACGCTACTTTGAAGACGCAGTGCACAGCCTCAAAGGGTTGCCGAATGTGATTGATATCCGCAACACAGGCTTAGTGGCGGGGATTCAATTCACCCCTAACGCTCAAGGCGCGGGTAAACGGGGTTACGGCGTGTTTGAACACTGCTTCCGCCACGGTACTTTAGTGCGAGCCACGGGCGACATTATTGCCATGTCACCACCACTGATTGTCGATAAACGCGAAATTGACCAAATGGTTAATAGCCTAAGCGATGCCATTAACGCCATTGGATAATAGCACCAGCGGTTCGTTCTACTCTCACATTTAACACCCCACTGCGGCGGGGAACTTCAAAGGTTAACTATGCTCAAGATCACTCATTTTGTTAATGGTCAGCACACCCCTGCCAGTACCAGAACCCAAGATATTTTTGAACCTGCCACGGGTGAACTACGTGGCCAAGTCTCACTCGCAAGCGAAACTGAAGTGGGTGAAGCCATCGCAATCGCTAAAACCGCCTTTGAAACCTGGTCGCAAGTCACGCCGCTCAACCGTGCTCGAGTGCTGTTTAAATTCAAAGCCTTAGTCGAGCAGCACCTAGATGAAATGGCGCAGCTTATCACCCGTGAGCACGGCAAAGTGATCGACGATGCTAAGGGCGAGTTGATCCGTGGTCTCGAAGTGGTCGAATTTGCCTGTGGTATTCCGCACTTGCTTAAAGGTGAACACACCCAGCAAGTCGGTGGCGGCGTCGATTCTTGGTCAGTTAATCAAGCTTTAGGTGTTGTCGCAGGCATAGCGCCCTTTAACTTCCCCGTGATGGTTCCCATGTGGATGTTCCCAATCGCGATTGCCTGCGGTAACACCTTTATTATGAAACCCTCGGAAAAAGACCCAAGCTCGGTGATGCGGATTGCCGAGCTGCTTAAAGAAGCGGGTCTTCCCTATGGCGTGTTTAACGTGATAAACGGCGACAAAGAAGCCGTCGATACCTTACTCACCCATAAAGATGTGCAAGCGGTGAGCTTTGTGGGCTCAACGCCGATTGCTGAATACATCTACAGTACAGCCTCTAAACATGGCAAACGCGTGCAAGCCTTAGGCGGCGCGAAAAACCATATGTTACTCATGCCAGATGCAGATTTAGATCAAGCCGTTAGCGCCTTAATGGGTGCCGCTTACGGCAGTGCTGGTGAGCGTTGTATGGCAATTTCAGTCGTACTCGCGGTAGGCGATGTGGGCGACGCGTTAGTGGAAAAACTGCTACCGCAAATCCAAACCTTAAAAGTCGGCAACGGCCTGACGCCAGAGATGGAAATGGGTCCGCTGATCTCAAAACAGCACCTTGCCAAGGTCACCCAATATGTTGAAACCGGTGTGCAAGAAGGTGCAGTGCTGCTGGTCGATGGCCGTAAACTGAGGGTGGAAGAAAATCCACAGGGTTATTTCCTCGGCGCCTGTCTATTCGACCATGTCACGCCTGAAATGAGCATCTACCGCGAAGAAATCTTTGGCCCAGTGCTGGCGATTGTGCGCGTGAAAGATTACCCAACGGCGCTTGAGCTGATTAACCGACACGAATTTGGTAATGGCACGGCGATTTTCACCCAAAGTGGTGAAGCAGCGCGACACTTCTGTCACCACGTGCAAGTCGGTATGGTTGGGGTGAACGTGCCGATCCCGGTGCCGATGGCGTTCCACAGTTTTGGCGGTTGGAAGCGTTCACTGTTTGGGCCGCTGCATATGCATGGCCCCGATGGCGTGCGTTTTTATACCAAGCGTAAGGCAATAACTGCCCGCTGGCCCGTGGGTAAAAAGACTCAAGCCGAGTTTGTGATGCCAACGATGAAATAGCCGAATGTCAGCTCAACAAGGAAATCGCAAATGACTGTGAGTATCAACGCCATTATTCGCTTTGCTACGGCGCAAACACCCGTCGAAACCTATCAGTTACCGGCGGAAAAGTTGTTAGCTGGCAATCCAACTCAAGGGCTAGAGAATCATTATTCTAGCCCTTGTGATCAATTTCACAGTGGAATTTGGCAAAGTGAATCAGGCGCTTGGAAAATAAACTACACTGAATACGAGTACTGCGAAATCCTCGAAGGGATGAGTGTTATCACAGATCTTCAAGGTCAATCGCAGACGTTCACTGTGGGTGACAGGTTTATCATACCCGCGGGTTTTCAAGGCACTTGGGAAGTCGTGGAGCCCTGCCGCAAGGTTTACGTCATTTTCGAACAAAAGTGAGATCAACGAGGCTGATGTTAGCCTCAAAAAAGCTAAATTATCTTAGCAATAACTCGCCATGAGGTCACAGCAACGGGTTTTCCTAGGCTGTTGTTTGGCAAACCAACGGATGCACTGGCGCGATTGAATAACCATGGTCGCCAGTAACACGTCCGAGTCAACAAAGAAAATGGGAGAAATACCGTGCATAATAATCTGAAAAAAAAACGACTGGTACAGCTTGTCGGACTCGCGCTAACCACGACCCTATTCTCCGGCATGGTCGCCGCCGAAGTGACTGGGGAAATTAGTCTTACTAACGACTATCGTTTTCGCGGCGTATCACAAACCGCTGGCGATCCTGCCCTGCAAGGTGGTATCGATTGGAGCTTCGATTCGGGTTTCTCTGTCGGCGCTTGGGCAAGTAACGTGGATTTTGATGAGCCAGATTATAACGGCCCAGCGATCGAATACGATTTCTATGTCGCCTATGGTGGTGAGATCAACGAAGATCTGACCTACGACATCACCCTTAACCGTTATAACTACTCAGGCGAGAGTGATATAGGTTATTTCGAAGTGATTACGGGTATGGAATTTAAGGGCTTTCGCCTAGCCTATTGGTTTACCAATGATTACGGTGGTACTGACTTAGATTATCACTATGGAGAGCTAAACTACTCCTACGAATTTGTTGAAAACTGGAGTATCGATCTGCACTACGGCTATAACGTGGGTGATGCCTTAGATGATGGTGAAGGCTTCGATAGCTACTCAGATTACTCTGTTGGCGTATCGACCGAATTGGCAGGCTTTGGGCTTTCTCTCGCTTGGTTAGGCACAGATCTCAGCGGTGACCAAAAAGTCTCTGACGGTGCATTCAAAAACTCAGATACCGTACTTGCTAGCGTAAGTTACGCATTTTAATTTCGCCTTAGGTTAGATTAACTAAGACACAAAAAAGCCCTCATCATCGAGGGCTTCTTTTTAGCTGTTCAAACAGACTTGACTACCAACTGCGCATTTTATGGCCTTTCACCGCGTAGAAAAGGATGAACAAGTAGCATGGCAACATCACAATATAACCACCCTGCATGCCCATATCTGTCGCCGAACTCATTAACCCCCAAGACACTGGACCAAAGGCGCCACCTGCAATCCCCATGATGAGAAGCGCAGAACCTGTACTGGTCAATTTACCCATACCAGACAAAGCTAGCGGCCACACCGCAGGCCAAACAATCGCATTAGCTAAACCAAGAAAAGCAATCATCAACAAAGTATCGGGCAGCGCCACACCGCCAAAAGGCACTAACAAAACATTAGCAATAGCGTAGGAATTATTGTCGCCAAACAAAATACCGCATGTCAGTAACAAACCCAGAATAGCCGACACCATCAAAGCCTTAGGTTGTGAAATAAAACGAGGAATTAACAGGATACCTAAAGAATAACCCAACACCATACACACCATAGTATAGGAAGTCATAACACCGTATGACTCTATGCCTAAAGACAAAGCAAATGTACCAATGGTATCGCCAGCAATAACCTCTACAGCAACATAAACAAACAGCGCTAACACGCCAAAGGCTAAGTTAGGGTGAGATAATGCCGCTTTAAGTTGCCCTTTATCCGTATTTTCAGCAGCTTCATCTTCATTCAACAACTCCGGTAAAGGTGATTTTTTTACCGCGAGCGCTAATATACCGATAAAAATGGCCATGCCTAAATAGGGGAATACTAAACCGTCAGCCATTTCTTCAATTTGTACTTGAGTTAGCTCAGTACCAATACGGTCTTTAAAGCTGTCTAAAATCAACGCCGAAAACACCAAAGGCGCAATCACACCCGCACCTTTATTCAAAATACCCATCACACTGACACGGGCGGCCGCAGATTCTTCAGGCCCCAAACGCACTACATAAGGGTTAACCGCAGTTTGTAATAGGGTTTGGCCTGCGCCCATCACTAATTGGGCGAAAAGGAATAGGGCAAATATTTGTGTTTCCGCAGCAGGGATAAACAGTAAGCCCGCCAACATCATCACGCCCATGCCTATCGCCATACCATTCTTATAGCCAACTTTGCGAATAAGCCAAGCGGATGGCAAGGCAGTAAAGGTCACTGCAATGTAGAAAGAAAACAGGATCAACGACGCTTGAAAGGGATTGAGTTGCAATATTTGTTTCAAATAAGGCATCAAAGAACCATTCAACCAAGTGGCGAATCCGAGGATGAAAAAGAGAGCGGCCACTATGGCCATGGGGAGAAAGCTGCTTTTCTGCTGGCTTTTATCGAGTGTCATTTCCATAAACCTGCTTCTTATAGTAATTAATTATTTAGGTGATAACGGGGTTTAAATTAATGCCTAAGTTCCCGAATATCCGTATCGCGACTCGTCCGCAATGGCTAATGTTATCATCCAAACGCACCATTGTTTCAGTGATGTTAAAACAAATAACACAAAAAGACAACGCTGTCATTTAATAAATTCTCGCGAATATTCCCTCGTAATTATCGATTGGCCAACTGATAAGTTATAAGTAAGTGATGACTCACATCCAGAAAATAATGTAAAAAAAGCCGCAGACACTGAGTGTGTGCGACTTATCTCAAGCGATTAAGCAAACAGACTAAATCCTGACAAAAATATTGCGGCGATACATCCAATATAAAACCAGCCACTGCACCGCAAGCAAGCTGATAACCGCAGCTAACGCTTGAGCGCTTTCAGGCAAGGCCTGCACTAAGCCGCCAAACACACTTTGAGCGATATATTTCCAATCCACTAAGCTCGACGCTAAGTAAATAATGATGGCGTTCGTGCCTATCACCACGAAGAAAAATGCGGATTTTTGCCACTTAAGCACATCGACTAAGGCATAGAATACCGCCAGCAGTATCATGCTCCAGCCCGACGTCACCAGCACAAATGAACTGGTCCACAGCTCTTTATTGACCGGAATAACAAGATCTAACAGCCAACCTAAGGCTAAGAAAATGCCACCCGCAGCGGCGAGCAATCCCACTTTAGCCCACTCACCTTTAGGATGGGATTTAACAATAAAGTGACCGACAAACACACCCGTTAACGCATTGACTATGGCGGGGATGGTCGACAGTAAACCTTCAGGATCGGGCGTGCGCCCCTGATAACTCACGCCGGGTAATAAAATCGAATCGACATAGGCATTGATGGATTCCGTTGGCGAGAGCACGCCGGCCTGTCCACCAGGGAAAGGCAACCAAAGTTGCATTGCGCCATAACCAAGCAAAATGCCCAAGGCGACGATAATTTGGGTTCGTAGACTCGTGTGCCACACCAATAATGCGGCAAAAAACCATGCAAAGGCGATTCGACCTAACACACTGGCATAGCGAATTTTTTCAGGATCGGCAGGCGCGCCAGTTCCCCAACCGTGATTGTATAAAATGCCCAGTAACAGCAATAAAAAGAGTCGTTTAATCCCGTGACGATACACAGGTAATCGCTCCTTCATAGGTAATTTATCTAAACGTTTAGGGGATAAACCTAAGGCCACACCAGAGAGGAAAATAAACAGCGGAAAAATCAAATCGTAGAAGTGAAAACCATGCCATTGGCTATGGTGCATTTGTTCATCGCCCCATTGCCAACCTGCCCAGCCCGTTAGAATAAGCAAGCCACCAAACAGAGCCTCACCGCCCAAAATCCAAAACATATCGAAGCCGCGCAGTGCATCCAGCGACATCAACCTAGGTTTATTCACCTTTACTGGCGCAATTGCATTTGTCTGTGTCGTCCCCATGCCATCATCCTTTATTATTGTTATTAAAAGCTTTTATAAAAGTTGAGCAAAACTAATACTGTTTAAAATTAGTGCTGTACAATAAAAAAACTTAGCCCCTGTCATCAAAATATGACAAGGGCTATACCCAAGCTACCTGAAGATACGAGTTTCAGAGCGCCTAGGGTGCTTCAATTCAAGGCGCATCAATGAAAGAATGTCGGCCACCTTTTGAATTGATGCAACACGGAAGTGGAGCGCCCTAGGCACTCCGTCCCGGCGGGTTTTAACGCACTTTATACTGCGTTGGTTATTTTTAACTTAGTCCACTAGGTCTGCAAATAGCCGCAATCGCCATGGATGGCGTGAATGCCATTTATGCAGGAGCAATAAATGGCATTGCCTAAAGTGCGTTAAATTCCCGCTGAATCCTGCATTTTCAGGTAGTTTGATTATAGATGTTAAAATCACCTCAACTGTGAAAGCGATTTAAGTACGTCCCCCTATTGCCTGGCCCGCATAAATCGGCCCTGAATAGACTGCCCGTCCCGCAATGTAGTTTGCCTGCACTTTGTTCTGCGCATCGAGCAAAACAAAATCAGCCCTATGTCCCAGTGCTAAACGGCCAGCTTTATGCTCAATCCCGAGGAACTGTGCGGGATATAACGCCGCCATTCTCAAGGCTTCCGCCAAAGGTAAACCTAACAAGTTCACCGTATTATTGACCGCAGTCGCCATATCGAGCACACAACCCGCCAGCTCACCTGTCACAGCATTTAATCTGTCGCCGACTCTCAGCACTTGCGTACCGAAGAGCTCGAAGCTAGTCTCAACGTCCATACCCACAGGCGGCATAGCATCGGTGACTAACATCATTTTGCCCCTCGGTTTTGCCCGTAGTGCGACCTTTGCCGCCGCGGGATGCACATGGTGACCATCGACAATCAAACCACACCAAGCGGTTTCACTCTCAATCGCCGCGCCAACCATGCCCGGCTCGCGGGAACCTAGAGGAGACATCGCATTATAAAGATGAGTAAAGCCCGTCGCGCCTGCCGCTAATGCCGCAACCACAGTATCGTAGTCGGCATTAGAATGACCCAAACACACCTTAACTCCCGAGGCGACAAGCGTGCGGATCACCTCTGGTGACACATTCTCAGGCGCAAGCGTGACCACTTTAATCCCCAGATCTTGACGACAAAATACGGCGAGTTCAGCCTCTGTGATTTCGCGAATAAAGCCCTGTGGATGCACACCTTTTTTAGGTACAGATAAATGTGGTCCTTCAAAATGCACCCCTAAAACGCCAGCGCTACCTTTGACTAAAGCCTCGGCCACAGCATCGGCCGCATTGGCCATCACGCTGACATCATCGGTGATAAGCGTGGGTAAAAAACCTGTCGTACCAAAACGCGCATGGGCACGGCCGATAGTTTCAATGCAATTAACACTCGGATCGGCATTGAATAACGCCCCGCCGCCACCGTTCACTTGCACATCAATAAAACCTGGCACCAGCGTTCCGGCTTGGCGGATTTCCTTCGCGCCAACAACCGTATCAAACGCCAGAATGTGCCCGTCTTCAACAGTCACAGGCACATCTTGATGGAAATATTCACCATCAAAAATACGCTCGGCGATCAAGGTGATTTTCATCGCAAACCTCTTTCAATAAATAACACGAGTGACTTAAGTCTTAAATTAACTGCGCTGGCTTAGCTGAACAGGTTTAATCGTGCAGCTGCTTAATCGCGCAGCTAAAAGTCCGCTAAATCTAATCCGCAGCACCTAAACCTTTAAAACGTTGGCGGCTTAGAGCGTTTGGGTCACTTTTTTAAGGCCTGCAGGTTGATCGGGATCGATACCGCGGGCAATCGCAACCGCTGCCACATCAATATAAAAACGTTGTAACAAGGCCATCGGTGCCACACGAGGGTGAATATCAGTCGAGGTTTGATTCAGATGCACTAAATCGGCGCCACGTTGGCTCACGTTTTCAATTTGTTCAATATGGCTAGCGTAGGATTCATCGCCAATACACACATCGACGATAGTGAGTTTTTTCTCAACTAAAGTGACAGGGCCGTGGAGGAACTCGGCGCTGCTGAACGCTTCGGCATGGATTGAACACACTTCTTTTAGCTTAAGTGCGATTTCCTTCGATACCGCATAACCTAAACCACGGCCAAGTACGACTAAGTTTTTCACGTCGGCAACGGATTCTGGCGTGAGCTGCGGCTCAGCATCCACCGCCGTTTGCAGCGCTTGGGGTAAAGACGCTACGGCGCTAGCGAGCGATTCGCTTTGAGTCCAGGCGGCGGCGAGTTGTAAAATCGCCGACAACGTTGCGAGATAACTCTTAGTCGCAGCAACGGCTTTTTCTTCACCTGCACGTAAAGGCACAACGACATCGACAATATCTTTAATCGGTGCACTTTCATCATTCACTAAGGCAACACAGAAAGCACCGGCATTTTTTGCCATACGCGCCTGCGCCAAAATGTCAGGGCTACGGCCAGATTGTGAAATCACAATGACTAACGCGCCTTCGAGTTTCAAGGTTTTACCATACACACTCGCCACTGAAGGTGCGGCGGCGAAGGTCGGTACACCCGATTCAATTTCAAATAAGTATTTAGCGAACACTCCCGCATGATCCGATGAGCCGCGACCTACTATCATCACAAAACGAGGGGCGAAGGCGCGCAGTTTCTCACCTAACTGCTGCATGATGTCAGCGTTAGCTTCTAATTGACCCGCAATTTTTTGCGGTGCAGTGCGTGCTTCTTGTTCCATAATAGTGTTTGTCATGTCTTTTACCTTCACGTTCAAATACAGGATTTGGCTTCAGTGCCTATGTGCACTGACAACGACTTATTAAATTCTTGCTGGGCGAAATACATAGCACCGAGTTCGGGTGGTGCTAAGGTTTCTGAAATCTTAGCGACCACATCGGTACCGAGCCAAGCTTGTAAAGGCTCAGCAAGACCACCGATCATAGAAAAACGCACCGGATTTAGGCTAAATAACTTACGCGCCATTTCGCTAATATAATCAGCCCCCTCTTGTACGATAGCAGTCGCTACCGCGTCACCTTCATTGGCACAATCGAGTACGCTTCTGGCTAATGCGGCGTAGCAACTTGATGATTTACCCGCTAGATTTTCGACAATGCCGAGCGCATCGGTGACACCAAACTCATTCAACAGCATATCGGTTAATCGAGTTGGTACGGCAAAGCCATCGAGTGCTAACAACACGTGTTCGGCAGCTTTTAATCCCAGCCAAGCACCGCTGCCCTTATCGCCCAATGCAAAACCATAACCACCAATACTCAAGCTGGTATCGCCAACATGGGCATAACCGCAAGAGCCAGTACCCGTAATGATCACCGCGCCATCGGCACCGCGGTGCGCACCAATACAAGCCGTATGCAAATCGGTAGTGACATACATGGCCGCAAAAGGATGCTGCCAGTTGATCACGTCTTGATATAACCTAGGGACATTTACGCCAGCAAGACCAAGACCCGCCACCAGCAAGTGACTATCGCTCTCGTTCATGCCCGCATCCAGCAACGCCAGGCGAGTCGATGCTTCAATGGATTCAAATGTTTGTGTGAGACCATGCAGTGGATTTGCGCGTCCAGCAACACCTGTCCCTAAAACGGTACCGTCTGCGCAGTAGATGGTGGCGCGACATTTACTGCCGCCGCCATCTACACCTATAAACAGTGGTTGATCTTTTGTCTGGACTAACCCCATGACACCCCTCTTCACCTATCAATGCAGCGCTACCGTTGCTTATTATTTGCCGTTAATACAGCGCTCAACTTTAGTTAACTCAATGTTACAGCAAGAATGACAGCGTTGTCATTTATTTTTTAAGGCTATTCTTCATCTAAAATAAAATTTCGGAAATCACTGACACAGAAAAACAAAAAGGCTGTATTTTATCTTTAAAATACAGCCAGATATAAAAAAGATTTAGTTAACGATTAAACTTCGGCCTTTACGAATACCATCGGCAGCTATGGCGCGGATCTCAATCGGTGCAGTAACCGCCAATCCCGCTTGATAAGCTTGCCATTGGCCATTGAGGCTTCGGTATTCGAGTTTAAGCCCGGGATAGGCGATATTAGCAAACAGTTTACCGTCACGGATCTCGGCGCCGACCGTCGGTACGCGATAATCAATCCCCGCTTTATCTAGCTTGATAAACTCTTTGTGGCCCAAGGTATTCGCAAGTTGTTGCCACTCCTTTGCCTGTGCATCACGCATGGCTAAGGTAAAAGCCCCAGAGCTTTGGTTATACACAGCGCCTTGATACTGATAAGGCACTTCCCACGCAGCTTGATGCCAAGCACGCTCAGCCAGCATCAACAAACGCGGAAACACCATGTATTCAATCGTATCGTCACTGCGAATCGACTCACTCCAAACCTGCCCTTGCAAGCCAGTAAAGGGTTTGTCTTTCTCCCTTGGACCAGAGACTTTTTTACCCGCCTCATCAAGTTTTATTCTGTCATCCGCTTCGAATGGCTGATTTTCAATATCGGTCCATTGCTCGGCGTTAGCGGCTAAATTATCAGGCATAAAGCTAAAGACTTTATGGCTATTGGTCGCGCGGCTCGCCCAGTAATAGCCATGCTCTTTAGGATCGGCCTCATAGGGGAAGTCAAAGTACAATACCTCAGGATTAGAGAGCACCGTTTCCCAGCCGAGATTCGCCTGCTGATTGGCGCGCGAATGACCTTTGTGGGCAATCACATCCCAAATATTAGACTGCACTTTAGCGGGCATATTCTCAGGGCGAACATGGCTCATACCATCGCTCCATCCTGCTGCTTCAATGCCTTTTGCCGCTAACATAGTCGAAATTCGTTCAATAAAATAAGCGCCTAAGTCATCTATCGACTTAACGCCTTTATCGTTATTGGCGACAAATGCTAAACACTGCGGAGATTGTTTCCAAGCTCCCGCCGTTTCATCGGCACCAATGTGGTAACGCGTCAATGGTTGACCCGCGGCTTGGTGTAACTTGGCAATTTCATCAATCACTTTATCGACAAAGTGATAAGTCGACTCCATACACACGTTAAGCGTGTTGTCGTCGTAATATTGCACTGAAGAATAAACCGTTTTGTCGTTTGCATCGGATAACAAATATTGCTCAGCTACAGTGGTTTTCCCTTCAGCTTGCAATTGACGAGCGCCCGCATCTAACGCTTTTACCGCTGTGCTAGCTTGATTTGCCATTTCCTGCACGGGGACAACCTGCACTTTGCCCGTGTTTTTAAGCTCTACGTCTTCAGCCTGTAATCGACGAAAACGCGCATCCATCGCTTTAATCGCGGCGCGGCTATGACCCGGCATATCCATCGATGGGATCACTTGAATTTGACGCGCCTCGGCATATTTCACTATGTCGATATAATCTTGTTTGGTGTAATAGCCATTGACACTTGTATCGCCAAACGGTCCACTGCCTAACTGCGGTAATAAGCAGGTATTTTCATCTAAATCATGGCAACGTTTACTGCCAATGTCGGTTAATTCAGGCAGACCATCGATTTCTAAACGCCAACCTTCATCGTCAGCCATGTGTAAATGCAGTTTATTGAGCTTATAAGCCGCCATTTGGTCGAGCAAATCCAGCAACAATTGTTTGCTGTGGAAATTACGTGCCACATCAATGTGCATACCACGGAACGGATAACGTGGGCTGTCTTCAATGGTCATGGCATTCACTTTCAGCGAATTCACATCCACAAGGCTTGCTAATGATGACAAACCGTAAGAGAAGCCCGCCGCATCATTGGCAGCGATCACAATTTCAGTTGGCTGAATATCTAAGCGATAACTGCCCTCATTCCCTTTTTGGCTGGCAAATTTCACCGTAATACCACTAGCAGATTCAGCCACACCCAGGCGAGCTAAACGCGCCACCGCTGCCGCAACTTGACTCTTTTGCTCTGGGTTATCTTGCTGATATTCGAGCTTAATACCACCAGCAAGGGATACTGGTGTATCGGTTGAATGGACCTTCACCTTTTGTGGCGTTGGGATGATGGTATCCACAGCCAAGGCAGCATCTTCACTCACGCTTTGATTAGCTTTAAATAATTGCGCGGCATCGGCTGGCGCGAGTTTATCCGTTTCAGTGCGTTGATATTGGGTTTTAAAATTCGTAAACCCTTCAACATACGGACGCGTCTCTAAACCCGTTTCGGCATCTTTACCCACTTGAGTGCTGGCGACAATGACGGGTTCTAATCCTTTTGCTGCGAGGTAATAGTTTGGCATAGCGTCGGTTTCAGCCAATTGCCACGGCTCACCACGGAATGTCAGTTGCTTTTTCTCGCCCTTAACAAATCCCTTAAAAGCGGCCGTTGGCGTAATACGATGTAAATCGCCTTTAACGTGCGTTATCGTCAATTCACCGCTTTCAACCGATTGCACTGGGCGCATTTGGCTTAAATAAATTTCCCAATCTTGGCTGGCTAAATCCACACCGGGCACGAAATCAATTTGAGTGACAAAACAGCGACCATCGGCTTTATCTTTTAGGCACTTATCGTCTGGCACATTGGTCACAACACGGTAAGTTACGACTAACGAATCCCCGAGTTGTTGTAACTGCGCTTGAGTTAATGCGTCCTGAGCTTGCAGTGTTTGAACCACAGCCTTATCGGCTGACGCTGCGGAAGGCATCACAGGCGCCTCGGAACAAGCCGTTAATCCTAAAGCCAGTAAAATGGCGCTTGCTGAAAGTGTTTTATTCATGATTATCCTTATCTAGCTCCAGAAATGGCTATAATCTGAAGGAAGTTACTAACGTCCGCAGTCTTTCCCCTTGGTGAAACAGTCGCTCGCTCGAGTGCGCTAAGTGCTCGCTATCGAGTGAGGCTGAACCTGAGACATTGGCAAGATCATTTAACGTACGAGAAATCGCTTCGGTGACGCAGGTTTGCTCCTGTGCCGCATGGGAAACTTCGATGTTCATATTACTGATATTTGAGACTAAATCAGTCACTTTAGTAAGCACTAACTTAATTTCTTCCGAGCGATTCACGCCCTGAGTTGAGAGGGCTTGGCTTGCTTTCATCACAGTGACTGTTTCGGCCACTCGGCTCTGGACCTGCTGGATCATCTTCTGGATCTCACCAGTTGCCTGTTGGGTTCGGCTCGCCAGCGTACGCACTTCGTCGGCAACCACAGCAAAACCGCGCCCTTGTTCACCCGCCCTCGCCGCTTCAATCGCAGCATTAAGCGCCAGTAAGTTGGTCTGTTCAGCAATACTGTTGATGACTACAACGACTTCATCAATCTTTTGCGTTTCTTGCTGTAACTGTGAAACGAACAATGCCGAGCGAGCTAATTCAGATGCCAGTTTACGAGTAATGTCTAATCCCGAATCGAACTGACGCTGACTGTCATCGACCGCTTTATCGGCCTGACTCGCCGCGTCCGCGGTGCGTTTCGCATTAATGGCGACTTCATTGGCACTGGCGCTCAGCTGAGTTACAGCCGTCACTGCCGCCTCGGTTTCTTTTAATTGGGTTTGCACGCGATCATTATTGGTTTGCGACAGTGACCCCAGCGCTTTGGCATCACCCAGTAATTGCCCTGAGGTTTCGTGCACTCTGGAAATCGTGCCGTGAATTTGCTCAACAAAACCATTAAATGCCTTGGCAAGCTGACCAATCTCATCCTGACTCTCAACGGGTAATCTGTGGCATAAATCGCCGTCACCGCTGGCAATTTCTTCCATAGCACGGACCACATTCCCAAGTGGATTAATCACTAAACGTTTAAGAATAATGAAGATAACAAATAAACTGCCACCGAGAATTAACAACGCCTGCAAGAAATAACCTAAGAGTAAATCTGACAACTGAGCGCGAATAGGCAACATAGAAAACTGAATAGCCAATTGGCCCGTTGGGTTACCTTGATCAGCAAATTGAATTTCACGTTTCACTAGATACTCATCGGCCACTGTTTGAGCCTGTTGACTCTCGGCTAACACTTTACCGCGATGGTCACTCACGACAATATGATAAATTTGCGCAGATTTAAGCATCACAGATAGCACTGCACGGATCTGCTCATAGTCGTAGGTGAAGATGGGCTGCGCCATAGTGACTTGCAAATTGGCGACGGTATTTTCTTCGAACTCAGTTTCACTGGCGGCCAATTTATCGCTCGCCAACCAGTAAGATGCACCGAACAGAACGCTAACAATCATAAAAATCGCTGCCGCTAATCCAATCTGTACTTTTAAGGCTAATGTTTTCATTATTTTGCACCTTGCATACTAAAAAGATCTAACCATAATTCTGTGCGTTCTATTGGTGTTAATGGACTTAAATCAGGTGTATCAAGACGGATAATCACCCTTTGTTCAAACTTAGCCTCACGGTACAGCTGCTCAATTTTAAGCTCGCGATTAAACATCTCATCAAAAGAGCCGTCGCTTACCATACTTTCAAGCCCGGCTAAAATGGCCGCAGCAAGTTCGGGGCGCTTAGGGGAAACAAAGAAATAAGCTGGCGAGCGATATTGCAGCAGGATATGGCTATCGACCTTAAGTGCGGGATCGGGGTGATTTGCGAGTTCTTCGCCAATTTCCTGGGCGCCGAGGGCAAGATAATCGAAACGCCCGCCTTCTAACATGGGGTATAAATTGGTGTACTGATAGCTAGTGACGACGGGTAATCCATTGGCTTCTAAAATCGTGGCATCGGGCCAATAACGATTTTGCCCCGCCTTTAACTGCCTAAAATCCGCCATGGTTTTCACATTAGCAAATCGTGCCTCATCCGATTTACGGATAATCAGCAGCCGATTACCGAGTAACCCTTTAAACAATGGAATGCGCACGGGAAGCACTGTTTCTTCCAATTCTTTTGAGGTCATGCTCCAAAACACGTCGACAGTCCCAGCGAGTGCTTCTTCAACCTTGCGCTTTTGATTCATTTGAGTCGACATTTCTTGCGCTTGATAACCCGAATCCGAGCGCCGCAGTGCTTCATCAAGTAACTTTAGCAACCATTCCTGCTGTATCGCGGTGGTGATTGTTTTTGAAACCTGTGCAGACGATTTAGACACATCAGAATTTGAAGCTAAATTATTTGTGGCTGTGTCGGCAGCAAATACAGCAAAAGAGGAAAATGCCGAAAAAAACGCTAATGCTATTATAAACAGGGGGATGCAAACCGTTCTTCTTGTCATGATGAGTGCGACATGGCCTATGACACTCGACATGCCAATTGCAATGACACGCATCGCAGCCGTTAAATGAATCGCCATAAATTGCAGCCTCTTTTATTATCTGGTTTATACCAGTGAGTTTTATTTATCTATGCCGCTAACGTTCAAGTGCTGAGGTAGGCAGTTGAGTAATACCGTAAAAACATCCTAAAAAAATGGCTGGGCACTGCTTACAGTACCCAGCCCACGCTAGTTTCTGGGGAGAGACTATCAAAATATCAAAGACAAACGTATCGCCGCCCGACAGCAATACTCCTGCCAAACACATGATAAGGAGACCTCATCCTCTCATGCAGACCTTACAAACAACGCGTCACACAAGCAGATGACAGCGTTGTCATTATTAAAGTACACAAGAAAGAACAGGATTTCTACATTTTTTTGACAATTATTGTTATTTTTTATGAATAGACATAATTAATGCAAATTATTCAAATACTTAAAATGTTTATTTTATTTATTCAAGCTTATGTGACAACGCTGCCTTTCATTGATAACATAGCGATAACATGACAAAGATCACGGTAGCTATTGATGAATCCCATTAACACACTTGTGCCCAATAATACCCAGCCTGCTCCGCGCTTAAATCGGTATTACCTAAACCTCAGTTTGGTATTACTACTCTGTGGAGCTTGGTTATTTTGGGCGAACCATTTTCATTCGCTATTTGATCTTATCCAAGAATATGGACGCTTCGTTTTTCTAGGAATCACAGGAGCGATATTTGCAAACTCGACGGGAGCTGGCGGTGGAGTCATCTTTATTCCGGTATTTTCGAGCCTCAACTTTAGTGAGTCTCAAAGTGTCTCGACTTCATTTATGATCCAATGCTTTGGCATGACAGCAGGCGCGATTTCATGGTCACTGCATTATAAAAAGCACCACCGAGAAGATGATGCATGGTCTGGTTTTGTAAAAGCATCATTACTTACCGCCTTCTTTTCTGTCTTAGGTTTCTGGAGTAGCCAATTACTACAACTCAATTCGCCCTCTTCGCTACACACCAGCTTTAGCATTTTCTCGATAGTGCTTGGTATCGCCATCATTATCAGTAGCAAAAGTAGCACACAAATCACTCGCTCTATAATGCCGGTCGATTTTCTTTGGCTCGCTCTCATTGGCTATTTCGGAGGTATTATCACAGCTTGGTTATCGGTAGGCGTTGGTGAATTAGTCGTCATTTATCTCATGATAAGGGGACTATGCGCCAAAATGGCGGTCGCCACTGGCGTTGTTGTTTCTGCGATTACAGTCTGGTCAGCAAGCCCTATCCATATTTTTTCAACAAATAGCCATGCCCTCTTTGAGCTAGTGTTATTCGCAGGCCCTGGCGCTATTATCGGAGGATTACTCGCTCGTAAATTAGCGCTCTTTCTCCCTGTAAAAGTATTAAAACTCTTTTTCTCCATTTGGATCATTTTGACGGGTAGCGTCATGTTGGCGAGTTAATAGGAAACATTAAGATGAATAATTCTCCGCTAAAAAGTATCACGATTGTCGGTGGCGGTAGCACAGGCTGGATGACGGCTCTCTACTTGAGTAAGTTATATAACCACTCATCTAATATCATAGATATTAGACTTATCGAAAGTAAAGAAATTGGTATTATTGGCGTTGGTGAAGCTACCGTTCATAGTCTACGATTCTTCTTTGCAGCTATGGGATTAGATGAAAATGAGCTACTTAGAGAAACAAACGCAACATTAAAGACCGGCATATTATTTCGTAACTGGATGAAACCAGTCGATGGTAAAATGCATGAATATTTCCATCCATTTGAGCAACAAAAACCATCTGGAAAAATTGATAATGCAAGTGCTTGGATTTTAAATAATCAGATTAATGAATCAAACAGCACTTCCTTTGCTGAAGCAACAAGCCTTTCATTTAGTTTAATGAGAAATAACTTAAGTCCTAAAACACAATACTTGAATCAATATCAAGGTATTGTCCCCTATGGTTACCACTTAGACGCGACACTTATCGCGGCCTTTTTAAAGCGCAAAGCCACCCAAGCAGGGGTAGAGCATGTTGAAGCAAATGTAACGGACGTTCTGGTTAATGATGGCAACATCACAGAGGTTGTAACTGACCAAGGCTTATTCAAGAGTGACATATTTATCGACTGCACAGGCTTTAAAGGGTTTTTAATTCAAAGCCTAAAGAATGATAATTGGCAATCATTTGAAACCGAATTACCTTGCAATAAAGCCGTTGCAATGCAGCGGGAATATCTGCCTCACCAGCAACCAAGAGCCTATACGACAGCAACAGCACTTAGTCATGGTTGGGCTTGGGAAATTGACCTAACGAATCGTCAAGGAACGGGTTATGTCTACGATGGACATAGTCTAACGAGGGAGCAAGCTGAGGCTGAATTAAAAGCTTATCTTGGCGATGAACAAGAGATCATAAGAACTGTTCACTTAGATATGAAGATAGGTTGTAGACGTGAATTTTGGGTTGGAAATTGTATTGCAATGGGGCTCGCAGGTGGATTTATTGAACCCTTAGAATCGACAGGCTTGCATCTTATAAACTTAGGAGCAAGATTGCTAGCGACGCATTTAACTTCATCTAATCCCTCCCAAGCGATAAGGACGTCATATAATATCGCAATGAACGGATTGTATACCGATCTTAGACAATTTATCGTACTTCATTACTGTTTAACTGATAGAGATGATAATGAATTTTGGCAAAAAGCTGCACAAAGCTCAGCATTCATACCTGCTCTAGAACAAAAAATGACACTATGGAAAGACAAGGTTTGTGAGTATGTCGATCTTGCCAATGGATATAGTTCAGTTTTTACAGATGAGAATTATCGATACGTACTTTATGGTATGCAGCATATTCCTGAAATTCATATACCTTGTCCCAAAAATGAAATATCAAGAATACTCGACAACTTAAAAACACAACAGTTTAGAGCAAAAGAGCAATCTTTATCACATCAAGAATTCTTAGCGAAAATTAAAAATATTTAAAATAATGAAGAGCAAGATTAAAAATCTTGCTCTACTCACCATTTAATTAAACCATTAATTAAGTTGGATGCCATACAACTTGATACGTTCAATTAACTCTCTATGGGGTAATAATTGCGATTTGAGTAATGTAACCTGCTTGCCTAATTTCTCGGTCATTACCGTGAAAAGCCTTTTCTCTTCATCATTTAATTTCCTCTCTAATTTTGACTCAAAGTCTGAGCCATAAAGTACATATAAGTAATTTTCTAAATTGAAAAATTCTAGCGTAGAAGTAAAGTCATAGGCAGTCGGCATGTGATAGCGCCACAATTCTAAATGTTCTTTTAATGTGTCTGGAATACTTATTTCATTTTTATTATCAACCCAAAATGGCGTATCCATTCGTTTAGCTATGACATAATGAAGTTTAATAAAATCAATCACCCGATTCCAAGCATTCGATACGCGCTGATTATAACGATTAGCCACAAGTGGCATAACGTCAGTATTAGCAGGAAAACATTCAGCTAACATTCTGGCTGTCGCATCAAACATAAGCAGACCAGTCGCTTCTAAAGGTTCAACAAAACCACTCGACAAACCAATCGCAACACAGTTACCTTGCCACGATTTCTCTCTATACCCCACCTTCATCGGTATGTGTCGAAACGAGACTTGTTCTGCTTTACCAAGATATTCCCGCAATACACTCTCAGCTTGCTCTATTGATGAATATTGACTGGAATACACATAACCAACACCACGACGTTCAGACAAACCGATATCCCATATCCAGCCAGCCTCTTGTGCTGTTGATTTAGTGAAACAAGGGATAGGCGTATATTTATCTTCATAAGGAAGCTGCACAACTAATGCTGAGTCGACAAACAAAATGTCACTCTTATCAACGAAGGGAACGTTACATGCGCTGCCAATGAGTTGAGCACTAAATCCAGTACAATCAACATACAAGTCCGCATTCAATACACCAGCATTATCAGTATGTAACTCTAAGATATGTCCCTGAGCGTCTATTTTTGTATCAATGACTTCTGCAAGAAGATGTTTAACGCCTAACTGTTCAACACCAAATTTGGTCAACATCTTGGTAAACTTTGCAGCATCGAGATGATACGCGTAATGCATAGCACCTCGATATTGAGGCTGTGTCATCACTTTAGGTCCAAGTCCCGCATCAATCAAATGACCTTGAACTGACACAAGATCAGCGTAGCGGCCTCTATCTGAAAGAGATTTATTAAGCCACGTTGAAGTAACGTCTTTAAAGTAGGGATAATCAAATAAATGGTGATAGTACTCCCCTGAATTGGGTTTATTCCAATCAATGAATTTAACACTCTGCTTAAATGTTACATCACAGCAACGAATAAACTCATCTTCTCGAATACCAAAATACTTTAATGTTTCGCGTAACATAGGCACTGTCCCTTCACCAACGCCTATAGTAGGAATGTTCGGGGACTCAACTAACATAACTTGTATTTTAGGTGTTCTAGCATTCAACTTTTTAGCTAAATGACAGGCAGAAATCCAACCTGCAGTTCCGCCACCAACAATGACGACACTCTTTATATTTTTTATTGAAGTCATGACCTATGCCTGCTGATTACTTAAACGCTCAACTCGATTTCTTCTTTCGCTAGGCGATTAATTTGATGTAATGAGTTCAAATGGCTGTAAATTGGCGCTAAAAGGCCTCGTTGCTTGATATCTAAGAACTCATCTGAGCTGAGTTGATTTAACTTAGCTTCATCGATGAAATAGATACCATTTATGCCGCGTTTTTCGCCTTTGATGTCAACGGTAAGACTTTGGGGAGAAAATAATTCTTTTTGAGCAAAAAATGCAATAATTGCCTTACTCATTTGCTCTTGTTCGAAGTTTTTTATAATACTGTCTTTACGCAATCTTAAAAACGCAGTTTCCTCTCCTCCTTCAAACAATGCATTTCCCTTATCAGTGCTCACATGAGCGCTTTCTTCTCGTATCCCCACCCATACTTTATCCTGCTGTTCAGTACTCAACATTAAACCAAACGGATAGTTTTTAAGTATATTTGGAATATACAGCCCTAACCATTTGCCATCTTTTTGCTTCAAATTCTGTCCAGGTTTTAATCCAAGCATAATTACGGACTGATATTCTCCTGTTTCACTATTTTTAACAAAAACAACAGGAGCATCTACAGCAGCAAAGGCAAACTCATAAATTGAAATGGGTAGTAAGTGTTGCGCAGCAACATGTTCATAAGTGGTAGGAGTCACTTTCAGGTGCGCATGTTTTGCTGAGTCAAGTGGGGTGATTGAATTAGTCATATGAGCTCCTTGAGGGCTTCTTCTGATTGAATATTATTGAGATATGAAAAAGGGAGCAAGCTCCCTTTTTCATTTATACCTGAGTTAAACCGAGATTAGAATCGTACGCTAGCGCCTAATGTAATTCGGCGGGCCATGTTGTATTCAAATACAGGGAAGCCATCCGTAAAACCACTTAGATTAGATTGGAACTGATTGTTACCAAACTGACGTGAACCTTCTTCTAACAGGTTATTACCATCAAGTTTAATATCCATATAATCAGTAACATGCCAAATTGCACTCAAATCCAAACTACCAAATGCATCGTGTAAACGATTACCGTATGAACCAGTTTCACGGATCATATATTCACTACGCCAGTTATATGCTAAACGAACTTGGAACAAATCGTTTTCAAAATAACCAGTTAAGTTATATGAGTGCTTTGAACTATCGCTTAAGAACGGGTTGCGATCTGTATATGTATTTGGGCTAGTTTCACTATCAGTATAAGTGTAGTTAACAATTGAGCCAAAGCCGTTCCCAAAGTCTTGTTGATATTGCAGCTCTAAACCTTGGATTGTCGCAGATTCGCCATTGGCTTTCTCTTGCACAGTCCAACCACCAGCAACTTCATCAGGTTTTAACGTGCCAGTAAATGGGATATCGGCGCTATCTGCATGGTACTCACTAAAGGTTACGAAGTTTTTAACATCCTTCATAAATAAAGCCGCAGAAAGTAATGACTCTTCATTGAAATACCATTCAATGCCTAAGTCTATTTGATTAGCAATAAATGGTTTTAACCCGATATTGCCAACAACCCATTTTTGGTTATTAGGCACATCATCATTTGCACCTAAAACGTTAGGGTTAACATACATGTCATCATACTGTGGACGAGCCATAACTCGAGCCGCTGATGCGCGCAATATGAGATCTGGTGCTAAGTCGAATGCTACGTTTAAGCTTGGTAACCATTCCCCATAATTAGCTGAAGCATCGGTTTTCTTACCATCAACATAGTACGTTGAGGTCGCTTCAGTACCCGCATAACGCACACCAAAGTTACCGCGTACACCTTCTGATGCAAAGTTAGCCATCACATAAGCAGCATAGTTATCTTCATCAATTTCACGGTATGAACCAAAATCTTCAGTCTCACCGATGATGCTCGATTTAGCCCAATCTTTTAGTGCATCTGGATCAAAACGAATAATATCGTATTCACTTGTTCCTACAGCAAAAGTACCAGTATTTAAGCCTGCTGTTGATATGACGGGATTAAAGTCATCGGCTTGTACAAAGTCAAAACGGCGACTCGTTGTATTATGCTTCGCATATTTCAGACCCGTTTTAATGGCATTAACCACACCTAGATCTACATCAAACTTAATATCTGCTTGAATATAAGTTTCATCATCTGTTTTTGGTGTTTTATTAAAGTTACTGCCAGTACCCATTGCAAGCGAACCTGGATCATAAGTGGCTGTATCAAAACCATTTAAATCCCAAGTTTGATGACCATTGGTAAAGTCATAAGTCGCACCATTTAATGCTGTACCACCCAGACCATCTTCAACAACCATTTCAAAATCGGTACCACCAGTAGAACTTGTATCACCGATTTGAGTCGTAAACTGGTATCCATCACCGCTATATTCCATCTTCAAGTCGAAAACTTGAGACTTCATTGTCGCTTCACGAGGGCGAGCTTGCCAATATGCTAAGTTAACAGGGCCTGCAACTTGAGAACCTGACTGTGATGCATCTGGCTTATCACCACCACATAAACCGCAGCCACCAATCCATTCCGTGTTATCCCAAGCACCAGAACCTGGAGCCCCTGACCATGAAGTGTCAGCTTGCGTAAACCATAATGCGTAGTTGGTGTTGTCCGCGGCCATTTGCATGTCCATCGCGTTAAACACAAAGTTTAATGAATCAGACGGGGCATACTGGAATGTTGCAGCAATAGCTGAACGTTCGCGCTCTTGTTCAAATGCGACAGGGCCAGCACCCCATTCCCAAAAAGCTTCATCACCTTGACGCTGCAAGCTACGATTTTGCATAACGCCAGAAACTAATACACCAAAAGTTTCATCATCATTCTTCCAGCTACCTAAGCCTGAAAATTGTGGATCTGTTTCACCCGAATCGCTTTGATATTGAGCTTCAGCAGAAGCAAAGAAAGTCATTGAATCCATATCCAATGGCTTACGGGTATTAACTACAACAGTACCACCCACACCACCTTCAGCTAAGTCCGCTTGAGATGATTTATAGACTTCTAAGTTACCAACTAATTCAGATGGTAATAATTCATAGTTAAATGAACGTTTTGCAGGCTCAAGAACAAACCAACCTGTTGAAGCTACGTTTTGTCCATTCAGAGTTGTCAAAGTCAGATCTTGACCCGCACCACGAATTGAAACACCCGCGCCTTCACCAAATTGACGCTGGATCGTGACACCAGGAATACGTTGCAGAGATTCTGCAACGTTTTTATCCGGAAATTTGCCAATGTCTTCAGCAGTAATCGCATCCACAGTACTGTCTGAGAAGCGTTTAGCATTTAAGTTAGCTTGCTGGGAAGCGCGAATACCGCGAACTTCAATTTTTTCAATATTTTCAGGTGCTGCGGTGGTTGCCACGGCGTCTGCAGCAACAGCGCTGATGGATACAGCACTGCCGAGTAGGATAGCAATATTTGTAGCTAGTACAGTTTTCTTAAAGGTTGATGGTCGCATCTCGTTTCCCTTCCATAACTTTATTATCGTTTTAGTATTCATAACCATTCCCTGAGGAATGACAACGCTGTCATGTCTAGTGCAAACATTACACAATAATTAACAGCCTTGCCACAACAAAATAACGATGGAAGCAAAAAAATGTCATAAAGCAGAATGTTGAATCAGTATTTTTATTAAAAATCATTATAAAACATGAGCTTTAATATTATGACGTAAACTTACAACTCCAAGCATAATTGTAACAATGATAAATTAACGCCAATTTGTAACAATTCAGGATTGCTAAGCACATCAAAAGCTCGCACTATAAGATGTATAAGTCAGAAAAAACTGATAAAAAATGTAAGCTTGTAAATTGCTGGTAAAGAATTTACGTTCATAGAACAGTTAAACCCCTCGCGACCTTAGACAAAGAGTTTTTACATCAATGAAAGTCACTATCAACGACGTAGCTAAATATGCTGGAGTGTCTATCAAGACAGTATCCCGTGTAACCAATAACGAACCTTCAGTGAAGCAGGCCACCGTTGACAAAGTGAACGAGGCGATAAAAGCACTTAACTACCAACCTAATTTAGCGGCAAGAAATCTAGCAGGAACTAAATCCTATGCTATTGGTTTTATTTACGATAACCCAAACGCTTACTATATTATTGATATGCAAAATGGGATCTTGTCAGCCTGTAAAGACAAGGGCTATGAACTTGTCATCCACCCTTGCAATGCCAAATCAGAGACCATATGTGATGAGCTTACAGCACTAGTCAAATATTCTAGGCTCGCAGGATTAGTACTAACACCTCCCTTGTCAGAAGATCCTAAAGTACTCAAAGCACTCACTGAAATTGATGCTAACTATGTGCGCATTATTGCGGGAGAAAAAGACAACGATCAGAATGGATTGACTATTTTAGTCAACGATAAATTCGGTGCAGTTCAAATCACCCAGCATCTGATTGATTTAGGCCACAAGCATATCGCTTTTTTAAGCGGAGATTTACACCATGAATCCACCAAAGAGCGATTACTTGGTTTTAAACAGGCATTAACAATAAATAACCTAAAGCTGAATGAAAACTACATAATTGAAGGGAAGTACTCATTTGAGTCCGGTGTTGATGGCGCTAACAAGCTCATCAAACTAAAAAATCGCCCGACGGCGATTGTTGCTTGTAACGATGAAATTGCCGCTGGTGCACTTTTTGCGGCTCGTTTAGCGGGTTTAGACATACCCGTTGATTTATCAATTGTCGGTTTCGAAGATAGCCCATTCTCACGTCAAACCTGGCCTAAACTTACCACAGTACATCAGCCAAACGCAGAAATAGCTCAGGTTGCTACTGAATTATTAATAGCAAAACGTCGCGAGCAAGATGCCATATATTCTAGAACCTTTACTCCTGAACCTATCATTCGTGACTCGTCGGCAATTCCTAAACAATAAAAAAAGAGAGCATATATGCTCTCTTTCTATCTCATAAATCACATAGAAATCAATGTAATTTGAGCTTCGGACGCTGCCACTTCAATAACTTTTGTGCCACTCGATACACAATTGCCGAAAACCAACCATAAAGGCTGGCTAAATGCCTCTGATACAAAGAGATATACATCAATCTTGCTATATGGCCTTCAACAAAGAAAGTGCCAGAGCGTAGGTTCCCCATTAAATTGCCTACCGCAGAGAAGCGGCTTAAAGAAACTAATGAGCCGTAATCTTTATAAATAAAGGCCTTTTCAGGCTTACCTTGTAATCGATTAACGATATTATCAAACAAGGTATCAGCCATCTGAGCTGCTGCTTGCGCCCTTGGTGGAACAGGCTGGCCAGAACTTTGGATTAATAGAGCGCAATCGCCAAGGGCGTAGATATCTTGATGACCTTTCACTCGCATACAATCATCAACTTCTACCTGATTTCGCGGAGTAATGGGCAGTTTTGCAAAATGCTGAAATGCTTTTGGTCCTTTGACACCGGCAGCCCATACTTTTAAGCCTGCTTTAATCACATCGCCATCTTGGGTAATGAAACCATCACGAGTCACTTCTTTAACTTGAACACCGATATGTAAACGTATACCAATCTGATCAAGAACAGCTTGAGCCCTAGCGCTTACACGCTCTGGTAATTGAGGAAGGATTTTGGGTGATGCTTCAATCAAATGCACATCAAGATGATGCTTAGCGATATTCAGATAGCCGTACTCTTTAACAGACTCAATGACATGATGAAGCTCTGCTGCCAATTCAACCCCTGTCGCACCCGCACCGACAATACCAATGCTGACTCTTTCTTGCGTTTCGTTTAATTGAAGTAAAGCGTCGAGTAATTTATGATGAAATAAATTGGCATTTTCAAGGCTGTCTAAGAAAATACAATGCTCATCAGCACCTAATGTATTGAAACTATTAGAAACTCCACCCAATGCAAGCACTAAAAAATCATAATCGATTTGTCGCTGCTCTAAGAGCAACTCGCCTTCATCATTATAGACTGCGGCTAACTGAATCGATTTAGCATCCGGCTCACACTGCTCTATCTCACCACGAATATAGCGATAACCGTTTTTAAGTCCATGATCGCGATAGAGTAAACCTTCAATAGATTGATCTATCACACCTACAGCGACTTCGTGTAATTTAGGCTTCCATATATGAATAGGACTTTTATCAATTAAGCACACATCGACGACATCACTACCGCCCCATTTACGGCCCAACTTCGATGCAAGCGCTAAACCAGCAGCACCACCACCCACGATCACTATTCTTTTTGTAGCCAAAATGACAACCTCATAAAACTCATTTGCGAGGCTAAGTTATACCATGTTACAGATAAGAGATAACTACATTAGTTGAGTAAAACAGGCGATTTTCCATTAAAGATATTTCAGAAACCCAGCAGTACTATTTAGTTTTTCCATATGCTTAGGCAACAAAAAAGGGCCACTAGGCCCTTTAGAATCGTTCGTAAGCAGTTTATACCGCTTCTTCGTTTTCTTCACCCGTTCGAATACGGATAACACGTTCAACATCAGTGACAAAAATTTTACCATCACCAATTTTGCCTGTGCGGGCCGTTTCAACAATGACATCAATTGCTTGGTCGAGCAGATCGTCTTGGATCACTAACTCTATTTTTACTTTTGGTAGAAAATCCACCATATATTCGGCACCACGATACAACTCTGTATGCCCTTTCTGACGACCAAAACCCTTAACCTCCAGTACCGTCATCCCAGTGATACCAATTTCTGCAAGTGATTCGCGCACATCATCTAACTTAAATGGCTTAATAATGGCTTCAACTTTTTTCATTAAAAATTCCTCATCCCTTGCAATAACATAAACAAACAGAATAACACTAGCTTACACGGGGTTACGTCAATATTGAAGTGAATGTAGTGCTTTACTCATAAAACACAGTTTCTATAAAATCGCTTTTAGCACATAAAAGTCTAAAAAAAGTACTATGAATATTGCCTCAGATTTTATACTTACATTCTAACCAGCACTAACTCGCTCGCGGGATGCAAGCGTAAAATAACAAGGATCTGTTATGAACTTCCATCGAAAAGGCTTTAGCCTGATAGAACTTATCACTACGATATCGATTTCAACAATCTTGTTAACAGTTGGAGCTCCTTCCTTGACCGAGCTCAGTGATCAGATAAGAGCTGATACCAATATTAAAACTATCCAGCAAACACTTCAATTTGCGCGAAATACAGCTGTTAGTTATGGTTATAGGGTCACAGTATGCCCACTCGTAAATGGGAAATGCACTCAAGATTGGCAAAAGGGATTAACAATTTTCATTGATACAGGTGTAGTCGAAAGCCTCGATGCTAACGATAAAATTATTAGGGTCATTGATGAATTCGATTCAAAGGATTTTTTAACATACAATAAAAGTTCGATAAAATTTCAACCTGATGGATTAGCTTCTGGAAGTAATGGTACTTTCAAGTATTGCCCACGAACAATTGATAGCAAAAATTCCCGTGCAATCGTTGTTAATCAGGCGGGTAGAGTTCGCCTTTCTACCGCAAAGAATATCAATTGCGATTAAATTTAAATATATACTCCCTATTTAAATTTAATTATATAAAAGCAAGAAAATCAATTTATTGGGTATATTGAAAATATAGAATAGATACTGACCATTAGAGTCTCCTCGCATATACTTAGCTAAGTTTTAACGAGGATAGCTACATGTTAATTATTTCAAGAGGATTTACCTTAGTCGAACTGATGGTCACAATTGCCGTAGCAGCAATCCTACTAGCCATAGGGGTTCCATCACTTACGTCGCTATACGAAGGGACACGCAGCGCTAATGAAATACGAAAAATTAGTGATGTGTTTGCTTTTGCAAGAAACCAAGCTGTCAACTATGGCGCAACAGTAACAGTCTGCCCATACGCGGCATCACCATGCGGCACAGACTGGAATAAAGGATTCAGTGTATATATTGACAATGGAGGTGCCAAGAATGTATTGAAAGTGATCGATAGTTTCAATACACACGATGTAATTTCCCTATCAGGGCCCGCCGATAAAAAAATTGATTTTACACCCGATGGTTTAGTCTCAGTTGAAACATCAATTATCTATTGTTCAAATGGGCAAAGTGACAATTCTAAAAGCATCAACATTAGCACTTCAGGTTTAATAAAAGAGGGCGCAGATGGGAAAAGCTGCACATAAACTATGGGAGACTAAATCTACCGTTCACTACCCTAAAATAATATTATCCTTAAATCGTTCGTTGTTAACATTTAAAAATACATGCTGATGTTTATCTAGGTGTTAACTTATCCAAAACTTGCGCCTTAGTATTAGTAAATTCAGCGTTTAATGCGACACACTCCTCAACACTATAGATGTAATATTTCGATCCATCATTTGATTGGCGAGTAGTACCAACAAGGCTAGCCATTCTCACATTCATTTCACTACTCTTCCAATGATAGAAGGCAATCTCAGCACTTTTCTTTGATGTAATGTAGCATTTGAAGTCTTGTTCGCTGACTGTCGCTCCAGAGTCAGCCCAAACTAAGCTTGGTAAGAAAGCCACCGTTATAAAGAGGTTTATTAATTTCATTTCCAACACTCCGCACTCGGACCTTTTGCCCCAGTATCTGATATTGTTAAAGAAGAGCACGAGGCATCACGACTAGCCTGAACCCCTTGAGCAACTGCCTTAATCGTAAAGCTTGATTCACCACTTGATGATACAGAGTAATGTTTATGCTCAGTGATATAAGGGTTTGCCCCTACAAGTTTTGTTAAATCAGTAGCATATTTTTTATTATCGAGATAATACTGTTCCTGCAAGTTTGCTATACGCATCAAAGCAGCTAACCCTTCTGATCTTGCACTCTGAGCAATGTATTGCGTATAAGAAGGGTATGCAATCGATGCCAAAATACCAATGATCACGACGGCGATCATCACCTCTATCAGGGTAAAACCTTTAAGTTGAACCTTCATAAATTAATAACTCATTCATTTATATGATAATAAATTTTATTAACACCTAACCCAGAAGCAACGTTGATTGTACCTGTATAATCCCCATTTTCATTTTTCTCACCTTTACCAACTCCAATAATATAGATATACGGATCTTTACCGGATTCAGGTGCAGGAATAACAATCTGCGGTGTATCCGGTACACGTTCACCCAGTTCATAATATAATTGAGAAAAGGATCTCGTTCCTTTGTGCAAATCGAACGGATATAACTTGCCAGAACCAGACACCAAACACACGTTATCGGCAACCGAGTCAGCAGGGGGAGAATAAGAAGTGAAATAAACTTTGCCTTGGACAATCAAGGCAGCTGTTAAACTCTTTTCACCTAGACCACTAAAATCATAGAACCAGCCGAGTTTTTTACCGAAACTTATGTTGTCGGCTTCAGACGCAGGTGCAGTAGAAGTCACATCATAGAGATCATTGATTGTGATCGCCTCGGGAACATCACCGCCAGTAAAACTCTTAGTCACCACATTACGATCTTGCAATGTAAAAAACATATCATTGATATCAGTAGATGATGGGTGGGGTCGCGTTCCACTTCCAATCACCACCGCATCATAGGGAACATTTTGATAAGTTTTAGTCGTAGTAGTACCACTCTCTGTTGTCACCTTAACTTCGGATAAATTAGTAAACATCGTTTGTGCTACAACAGGTTCAGCATAAAAACGACGATTATTACTATCAGTACCACCTAAAGAAGCAAATTTAAATGCACTCCAACTCGACTTACTTGCACTTGGAAGATCAATGCGCCAGACATTTGCACCGACATCGGAGGCATAAATCCTATCTGTATACCCATCATTATTACTATCAAGTACGGCGACTGAGTTTGGAATGCTATCCTGAATTCCCGAAAGTACTGTTGCACCCGATGCAGAGCCACCAAATGAATGAATCAAAGTTCCCTTCTCTGCATCGACAATATAAACCGCACGACCTACCGGAGAAGATGAAGGAGTTGCATCAAAACTAACATCGTAGCCACCACCAAAAATGAGTACAGGCTTTTCATAACCAACGATTTTCGTCACTATAGGCTCAGACCATGTTTGTCCAAGATCAGAAAAACCATCCGTTGATGGATTAATAGTCCACATTAGAGAAGGGCTATCAGGGTTTGTCACATTGAGGGCATAATAAGACGAGCCACCTCGACGCATCCCCATATAGACCCATGCTTTAATCACTTTACCCTCAGCATCAGTTTCTGTGTAAGCAACTGGAGATGAATCCATTCCGTATACTGTGTGTACACCTGAAGGATCATTACTTCTCAGTTCTGTTAAATTAGGCAATAACTCATAGGGAATAAAGCCCCAAGTCTCTGATACAGATTCGCCCGCATCTTTAAACATATGCACAACACCTTGATTAGTGCCAAGCATGATACGAATATCAGTCGCGCTTTTTGTGCCGAAATTGAGTGCTAGTGGCTTAGAATGAAGAGGATCACCCATAACATCATTACGTTTATCTGTCGTACTACCATCTTTATTATCGTCGTCGACATCTATCCCATTAAGCCAATTTAACGTATTAGCAAGCTCATCTACGCTAGTTCTCATATAGCTAGCTAGCGCAGCATCACCGCCTGCTGCAGTTTGTGCATTAGCAAGTGTTAAGGGCGTTAAACTGGAGGACCCATTTAAGTTACTTACAATATTCCTAACTTCTTGCTTTCTGATTTGTGCCGCGACTCCGCCGACTTCAACTTTATTCCCATCCTTTTGCGCAACACAATCCGACCATATAGTACAGGCACCATCTTTAATATTGCCGTTATCTGCTATAGCTGCATTCCCTTTACTATCAACCAATGTTCCATCTGCGGTTACTTTTAATTTTTTTAAATTACCGCTCCAACGAGGTCCTTTGCCTGGGAGAAACATAGCGTAATAAGCGGCATCAAATGTCTGAGTCCTATCAAAATTATTACTAGCAATACTTGGAGATGTAAAACTTGAATCAATATTCAAAATATTTGATAACGCATCATTAAGTGCATTCTGTAGTTCAAGACTGTTTTGAGCAGCAAAATATAAACCACCACCTCTTTTAGCCGTCTCAGCAAGTAAAGGTGCGGCATCTTCTGCACCTTTACTAAAACCAATAGTATAAGTACGAACATTCTGCATTTGTTCAGTATTTGAACTGTCCAACTTGTTAATTAAGTCGTTATTAAACATATAACTAGCTAATGCGGGCAAATAGCTTGCTGTATCTAGATTTTTAGAAAATGAAGAGTAATCCCCTTCTTTACTTCCTGTGGCAGTTAAACTAATAACGTCATTATTCGCATTTTTATCAACTGTTGGAGAGCCATCAGTGACATAGATAACATAAGCAATATCCGTACATACTTTAAATGGACTTGCGTAGTTACCACTCTTCTCCACTAAGCTGTCATACGGTGGTTTATTTCCAACATAAGAGCCATAATCTGTATCACTATGACCATATTTAACGCCCTTACCGGCAAAATAACGGTAAGCTTCATACATAGTCTCACATAGTGGTGTATTTGTTTTTGCCAGCAAATTATCAATAGTAGTTAATAAACTCGCACGCGTACTATCCGTCATCTGAGTAATGCCAGATACAATTCGACCACCGTCTCGATTACCTTCATTTGGATAATTATAATTAAATACAGCAAGTCCAAAATCCACTGTTGGAGTTGAACTAATAATATTAGAAATCGCTTTCTTCGCAATTTCTAGTCTTGAAACTTTTACCGTTGGTAATTTTCCCGCTTTAGATAATCCGTACCATCTTAGGTAATTATCAGTGTACAAGGTAATAGGTTGTCCAACACCAAAGTCAGTATTATTGGCTGCGGCTAAAGCATTGGTCCAAGTTGTTCCTGGTAGTGAAGAAGTAAAATATGGATACGCTTTCTTTTTACTACCTGACCCCGTTGTTACCCCATTAGCAGGAAATCCATTAGGATATGATGATGAATTACTCGGATTTATTTGAGAAATATCTTCCCAACAATCAATTACTTTTATTGCAGTACCATTTGTTTCAGGTAGTTCTTTCCAAACGCCAGTAGTACCACTTGATGTGAACTCTCTTATATACCCAGTAAAACGACCAAACTCTGCTAATGCAGCTTTGCTTTGACTACATCCATTTAAACTAGCTTTAAAATTACGCTTATCAGAGCTAGTATCAGGGGTGGGTAATCCCCCACCGCCAACAGCATAATAAATAAGAGTATCACTATACCCAGAACCACTTACGGCTGGGTAGTCATAGTTAGGGTCATAATCTACAACCTGAGTAATTTCTTCAGTTGACATACTTCCTGAGTTATCAAATATAACGAGCACTTTAGGTCTTGCGCCCGTTCGAGTTGTTGATTCTTTTACATATAACTCAGTATCGTCACCAAAGGAGAAAGCCGACACAAAAGTCAGCGCAAGTAGTATAGAACAAGCCAGCTTTTTAATAATCATATCTAACTCCCAGTTAAAACTTCTTGCTCCACACCTGCGACAACAGTTAGTTGGCCCAGTTTATCTCTACCAAATTCTGCTGTACTACTAATCTCAACACGCCGACAGCTAATTAAATTACCACTATTTGGCCTTGTACTTCGCTGGCATCCAACATCTTTTGCACTAATGACAACATTACCTGCAGCATCAACTTCATAAGGAATTGGCGTTAACGTTTGGTTAGAACCAAATTCAACCACAGATGAAATCTCAGATAGTTTGGCTAAGCTAGCACCTTTATTGGCTTCGATTGCCGCCTCTAAGCCACCATCAGCAACAGACTTAGCCTCTATACGTTCTGATCCTGCTCCAGACATACGCATAGATTGGGTCGAATTAACAGCCAAAGCGACACCAATAATAGTCATAAGCAACAATATGATAAGTGCAAAAAATAATACAATTCCTTTTTGCTTTTTCATCTTACCAACCTTCTAATTTCTAATTAACACTGGATTTGCAAGCACCATAGTCGTCGAAACTATCTTGCGTCGATAATGATCATTCAAATTTTTAATTTCCTTATCGCCAAGAGTATAAGTAGTTTCATTGGTGTAACTTTTATCTTCATCAATAGCGCGAACCAACAAGAAAACCCTTAAGGCAACAAGTCTTTGAAATAATTCGTTGTCCCACATTAATGTGGTTACATTTTCTGCTGGCATAAAACTATCGGCGGTATCATCTCCATTACTATCAAAACCATAAAGAATACGCATATTCTCAATGCCTTCAACTAACTGCTCTTCGTTATTCATGCCATTATTCTTGGTTAATGTTTTTCGGCGTAGAACAGGTACAGAACCATCATTTTTAATAAAATAAATATGATGCTGATATTCCCAAAAACGAGCATTTTCGAGTACTGGATTGGGAGGATTACCGCCTTTAAACATCACAGCTTCACTCGAAGTTGCAGCCATATAAAAACGCTCGCCATTGGGATTAGTCACTGGTGGGCCAACTAATCTTTTAATTTGAATGACATCCGTATTCTGATTCACACCTGATAAGCAACTTAATGTATCCCCACTCTCGCCCTCTTCATATCCCCATAGACGCCTAAAGTGTGCAGGTTCTGCATTAGGTAAAGTACCGTTATTTACGCCTGCACCAATACAATCATTTGCAACACCATCCCTCAAGGTCATATTGGTTCCAAGTACAAAATCAGTTCCCGTTATGTCCCCCATAAAACCTAACTGACTAATATCTCTTTCCATGAGCGACAAAGCAATTCGTCCATTTTCTTGCAATTGGTTAAACTGGCTCGTTGTGATCACATTGGAAGAAGACATACTAAACATGCCAAAAAGCCCAAGAGTGAGAAATAAGCCAATGACCATAGAGACCATTAGCTCAACCAGCGACATCCCTTTCTCACAGTTTTTTAAATTATCCATACATAGTTAACCTAAATAATCATTGTCGAAAGAATAAAAAGCCGCCTACGCGTACCAATATCTTCTCCACATTCACTCCCAGAATAACTTGTACCCGCGCCCTCTCGGATCCCTCTCCACGCAATTGCGACCGTTACAGTTGAACCATCTACATTAATGCATGCTGTTGGAGAGTCTAACCCACCAACATTCTGGCTATCCATAACTTCGGCAGCCCCCATAAAACTCTGTTCCCACTGGTAAAGATCCCAAGCTTCAGTCTCTTCTGGAGTACATATACTCACTGCGCCAACAGCAACGTCACAAACATTGCCTGGTTTATTAAGAGAGCCAGTATACTCACCAGCGTAATTACCCAGCTGCGATCTATTCAGCTTCATTCGATTAATTATGTCGTTTGCATAATAGGAGGCTTGAGTTTGCTGAAAGGATTCAAAGCTGCCACGCTTTGCAACAATATGCAGATTAAAAATACCAATTAAGCCAATGACTAAGATCACTAACGCAACAAGCACTTCAATTAATGAGAAGCCCCGTTGAACCCCCCTTTGTGTCAACCTTTCGATTTTAGCCATATTTTTGACAAGCTTTTCAGCTATTTACCTTTTAAAATCTTAGTATTACGATAAAAATCACCAACAGTTAATAATAGATGAGTAAAATGTAAGTAGCCAGTAACATTAGCACATAAGCATTGACATCATTATGCTTTGAATGAATTTGAGACAGTAAAGAATCCGCCTTCTTAGAAGGCGGCTTTGACTTGCCCCTGGAAGGGGCTATTCCAAGAACCTACATCATCTG
>NZ_JADWMP020000034.1:0-41052 GCF_015767295.1 Shewanella sp. DW31 | reverse complement strand
GTGGTGAATAAGAAGTCTCTTTTAGCATGGGCGTAATTCAGGCTATAGCCTCAAGGAACAATCACCACCGCCAGAGGTGGTGGTTTTAGGATGACAATAAAATGTATCGAAATTAGGTTGTTTCATAATGGCAGCAATGAATACCAATCTTTGGCATAATTAGCTTCTAACAGAGCTAAACGACATCAGTCACTGGGCTCATTGGATAGACTTTTTTGTGTGTGGTTATGTCATACCGTTGGTAGTATTTACTCTAGGGCAAGTATGAAGAACTTTATTAGCAAAGATCTAGATATTGAAGAGTTCAAAAAAAGATTTGATAACACCAGAGAAAGTTTTATAAATTCTCTAAAAACAGCAAGTAAAGGTTATCGAAATGTAAGGTTCTTCGCTTGTGATGAAAGTGGAGTCCCCATTAAATGGGTATGGGATGATGAAACGTTCACACATAACTGGGAAGAGGGCACTCTTGAAGACGCTATTCAGTTTGCCCGTCACATGATAAATAGTGGAATGTATTTTGCGTTTATGGGGTGTTTGTCTGGTTCCAGTGATCTTGATATTTGGCTGACCACCTTTGAAAACCCCATAAAGAAACCTACATGGCCAAGTGGTAAAGAACCCAAATTTGAGATTATCCATGAAGTGTTAACTCGTTAGGGCTTTGTTTACCGATCTAAATTAGGAAACAAAGCCTCGTTATGACTGCATATTTTATCTCAAAGTAAGAGCATTCACCTGTAAATACGTGATTTTAGCGTGCAACTGCTGTAGCCTCGTGGAAATTTATTGTTTCTTATTTTGATCTTTTAGGATGCAGGTCTTGAGCTTTGCCATCTAAGGTTGTTCGTTATTTCCCAGTGATTTTTGCTGAGCCAATTACTCGTCAGCAAAGCGTTCACTCATTAGAGAGGGTGTCATGTGAATGCACTTCAAAACCCAATTAGGCAGTTCAATGTCGTCAAACTATTTGTACTGGCATTGCTAAGCTTTTTGGCCGGCTGTTCTTCAATGCAGACGGATGAGAATGGAAACTGGGTGGGATTCACGGAAGCTGGTCAGGCTTCATTTTATGGGGATAAACATCAGAATAAGCAGACGGCCAGCGGTGAACTTTACAAACATAAACTAAAGACAGCAGCGCATAAAAAGTTACCCTTTGGCTCGAGTGTTAAGGTCACCAATGTCGATAATGGCAAAAGTGTGATTGTAAAAATCAATGATAGAGGGCCTTTCGTGCGTGGCCGCATTATTGATCTGTCTAAATCGGCGTTTAGTAGCATAGGCAACACTTCTTCTGGCTTGATTGACGTGAAAATTGAAGTCATTAAATAGCGGCTATTTTGAACACTGCTATCTCGAAAAGATCGTTTTGAAAGCAGCATCATTAAAAATGAGCAGTTTGAAAGCACTTTCTTCAAAATACGGCTTCGCCGCAATTTAATGATTGAGCACATGAAATCGAGTCCACGCTTTTAAATAAAATCCCAAAGCAGACAATTTGTTAAGCCGATATTTGGGCTTTACGGCATTTGGTGAGAGACTAGCGGCAGATTTGGATAACAGTAAAAGGACCCGCTATGGAATACCCACTTGTTAGTACGCAGTGGCTCGAAGCACATCTCACCGATCCCAATTTAGTCTTGCTCGATGCCAGTATGGAAACCGTTATTGGTAAAGAACCCTTAGTTTACGATGAGCCTATTTGCATTCCGCGCTCACGTCGATTCGACTTGGAAAATGTGTTTTGCGATAAGACTTCAACCCAAATTCATGCCTTGCCGACGTTTGAGCAATTCAGCCAAGGGATAGCCCAACTTGGGATTGAGGTCGACAGTGTTATTGTTATCTATGATAACCAAGGCATTTATTCATCTCCACGGGCGTGGTGGACCTTTAAAGTCATGGGCTTTAATCGAGTCTATGTGCTTGATGGTGGCTTGCCTCAATGGATTGAAGAAGACCGCATTACCTCATCGCGTTATCAAGCCGAAGGCGTCGATTATGGCCCGACGGATATTGATACTTTGGCAGATGTGTTGCAATACCACCCCGAGCTTGTGATGGATGCCGAGGCAGTGTTATCACGAATTGAAGATGCCGGAACGGCGATTGTCGATGCCCGTGGTGCGCCACGCTTTTTAGGGCAAGTGAGTGAGCCGCGCCCCGGTGTGCGCTCTGGGCATATTCCTTGCTCGGTTAATTTACCCTTCGCTCAAGTGCTCGATGGTAATAAAATCAAAACGGTCAGTGAGCTACAGTCTATTTATCAAGGGCTAGCAGCGGATAAATCCGCAAGGATATTCAGCTGTGGTTCTGGGATTACGGCGTGTATTTTGATCTTAGCTTCGGTCGCCGCGGGGCATAAAAATCCCATCCTCTATGACGGTTCATGGGCGGATTGGGGCAGCCGTAACGATCTGCCGATAGAGTGTTAATTGAGTATCACCATTGAAATTAGTGCTGTAGATTAATTAAGTTAGCGTGGTTTTTGTTGAACATCATGTGACTTCTACGTCGTTTGGCTAAATGCCAAGGAGAAACCTTTGATAGCGAGATTGATCGATAAGTTGGTATTTGGATTTATTTTAGTGATTGCCTTACAGTTACCACAACTGGCTGATCATTATCAGCAATTTTTATCAGGCCTTTATGAATCGACTCGATGGCAGGTAGAAGGTTACGAGGCAACGGCTAAGGAATATCATTACGTCGATGTTGATGCCATGATTGCCCGCCACCAGCAAAATGAGGAGCCAAGTGTGCGTGCCGACGCTGAGCAAAAGGTACAGACACTGGCGCTTTATAAAGCGTTAACACAGGGCGTGGCGATTTTTAATACGGGCAATTTGTTTGAGAAAACTGCCTATATGTTTAACCCTGTTCGCTTTGATTATCTTGAGAAAACCATCAGTAACTTTAAGCCAGGGATACCTTTAACTTCTAGTGGTATTGGCTTTGGCGTCTTGGTGGCTTTAGTCGTGCATTATCTTGGGTCTATCCCTTTTATCCTGTGGGCAAGGCGTAACAAGCGACTTAAAACAAGTCCTTAAATCTGTGATACAGCATGCCTGCCGCGAGCATAGGTGAGCGGAACGTCGGGCCACCGGGGAAGGTGATGTGTTTGATTTTAGCAAACACATCGAAATGTCCCGCCTGTTGGCAAATAGCCTCGGCAAGCAGTTTTGCCGCCATGTGAGTGGCATTCACGCCGTGTCCCGCATAGGCTTGGGCGTAAAAAATATTATTTGCATCGGGAAGGCGACCAATTTGTGGCATACGGTTAGCACCGATACCTATCATGCCGCCCCATTCATAATCGATACGTACCCCTTTTAATTGCGGGAAAACTTTCTCAAGATTCGGTCTTAGTGCCGCTTCAATGTCTTTAGGATCTTTACCCGAATAGGTACAAAGGCCGCCAAACAGCAAACGACGATCTGCCGATAAGTGAAAGTAATCTAGGGCAATTCGCATATCCGCGAAGGCCATGTTTTGCGGGATAATACTCGCGCATTGGGCCTCAGTTAAGGGCTCTGTCGCCAATAAATAACTGCCTGCAGGTAATACTTTTCCCCCTACAAAGCTATTAAGTTTGTGGCCGATATAGGCATTGCCCGCCAGCACTAAGTATTGGCATGTGACTTCGCCCTTAGCGGTAATGACCTTAGGTTTGGCGCCTTGAATGATTTTTTCAGCAGCGCTGTACTCAAACAACTTAGCGCCGAGATTACGGGCGACGCGGGCCTCACCTAGGGCAAGATTAAGTGGGTGCAGATGACCGCTACCCATATCAACTAGCGCGCCTTGATAAAAATCTGAGCCTATGACTTCACCTAATTGCGCCTTAGTTAACAGCTTGATTTCTTGCTGATAACCCATGGCCTTGAGTGCGCTAAATTCTTCTTCAAGCTCATCCATGTGACGAGGTTTAACCGCTAAGTCGCAATAACCCATTTGCAGATCACAGTCGATACTGTGTTCTCGTATGCGATTTCGCACTATCTCGACGGCTTCAAAGCCCATCTGTTGAATTGCTTGAACACCTTCAGTGCCGATTTCACTTTGAAATTGTGCAGGGTCATGGCCTATGCCGCGAATGAGTTCGCCGCCATTACGCCCCGATGCGCCCCAGCCAATTCGCCTCGCTTCTAACAGCACAACACTCATACCGCGCTGCGCGAGTTCTATGGCGGTATTGATACCGCTAAAGCCGCCGCCCACGATACAGACATCGGCATTGATATTGCCTTCGAGTTGTGGGTGAGCGTAAATTTCTTTAGCAGTATCAACATAATAAGAGTGTGGATACTGTTCACTGTGCACTGGAGGTTTGCTTGCCATTATGGCTCCCAAAAATTGTTTTTATTGTAAATTGGACTTGTCTCAGTATACTCATCACACTTTTAACATGACGCAAAAAAGTGTTCGTTTTATTTAACACGCTTTTTATGTAGAATACAATGAAAGCAGTAAAACACGCGCTTTTTGGGCGAAAATGCGTTCTGGATGGTGTTTATCCTGAACAACCTGTTCGTCATCTATCGGGATTGACCCGAGCCTTTAGGGGGATGTGAAATTTGGATATTGGAGCCAGCCTCAAAACTGTTCGAAAAATGAAAGGCTTATCTCAACGAGAATTAGCCAAACGTGCTGGTGTGACTAACAGTACGATTTCAATGATCGAGAAAAACAGTGTTAGCCCGTCAGTCAGCTCTTTAAAAAAAGTGCTGTCGGGTATCCCGATGTCTTTAGTGGACTTTTTCTCCATTGAAGCCTCAACGGATAGTGAGCAAAAGGTCGTTTATCGATCCAATGAATTACTGAATATCGGTACTGGACCACTTGAATTTAAACTGATTGGCCGTGATTACCCGAACCGCGCAATGTCAGTGATGAATGAGATTTACCCACCCGGTTCAGATACGGGTGAAGAGATGCTAAAGCACGAAGGTGAAGAGGCCGCTATGGTGATAGAAGGTAAATTCGAACTCACTGTTGGGGATGACGTGTATATTTTGGAAGCGGGTGACAGTTATTATTTTAACAGTGAATTGCCCCATAGATTCCGCAATCCCTTTGATGAACCTTGTCGCCTAGTGAGTGCGACTACGCCTGCAAACTTCTAATTAAGTCATTAACTTACCCTATTATTCAACATATTAGGCCACTTATTAGCTAAAAGTGAGTGGCGTAATACTGTTATTCAACATTCCTGCGTATTTACCTACTTTCTAACCCTGTCATATTGGTTATGTATCCTCTTCTTTGTGTAAATAATATTGGTTCAAATTTGGTTCGAATACGGTTTAATTTACCCTGTAAAAGTGAGCTTTATGCTGGTGTAACCGCTGGTTTATATACATGAATTAGCGTGAAATGGGAAAAATATACATTTAACTACATGTTATTTATGCTTATTAAGAATAAGTGGATTAAATAACCTTTAACAAGTGTTTAACCTCTTGCCTAGTGCTAAATTTCGGTGTACTGTGTGAAAAAATGAACATTTAAAGGCAAAGTGTTCGTTATGCTAGTAAAATCAATTCTAAAGGTGAGATATGTCAGCCGATTTACCCCTCATAGGTGTTATTGCATGCAATCAACAATTGGGATCACACCCCTTTAATATTGTTGGTGAAAAATACCTTTTAGGCGTAGTTAATGGCGCGAAAGGCTGGCCGTTAGTGATCCCATCTTTAGGTGGCGATTTACCGATAGACGCTATTTTAGAGCGTCTTGACGGTATTTTGTTTACTGGCTCTCCTTCTAATGTAGAACCCCATCTTTATGCAGGCCAGCCGAGTGAGCTTGGTACACACCATGATCCTAAACGTGACGCGACAACTTTGCCGCTGATCCACGCTGCTATTGCTGCTGGGGTACCTGTATTAGGTATTTGTCGCGGTTTTCAAGAAATGAATGTGGCTTTTGGTGGCAGTTTGCATCAGAAGCTCCATGAGGTGGGTGGCTTTATTGAACATCGAGAAGATAAAACCGCATCCTTAGATGTGCAGTATGGGGCTTCTCACAGTATTACTGTTGAGCCCGGGGGGCTTATTTACGAGGCCTGGGGCCGTAACTCTGCAGAGGTCAACTCTGTACATACTCAAGGCGTGGAGCGCCTGGGTGTTGGGTTGCGGCCAGAAGCTTATGCTCCAGATGGGTTAGTGGAGGCTTTCTCCGTAATTGGTACTAAAGAATTTGCCCTCGGTGTGCAATGGCATCCAGAGTGGAAGGTGAGCGATAATCCGTTTTACCTCTCCATTTTCAATGCCTTCGGTGATGCATGCCGACGTAGGGCTACAACTCGAGTGAAATAATAATGAATAAGCTAATCGCTTTTTTAAAAGAACGAAAAATCACAGAAGTCGAATGTGTTATCAGTGACATGACTGGCATCGCCCGCGGCAAGATTGCTCCAGTCGATAAGTTTCTCGATGAAAAAGGCATGCGTTTGCCCGAAAGTGTGTTGTTGCAAACTGTGACGGGTGATTTTGTCGACGAAGAGATTTACTACAGTTTGCTCGATGCAGCCGACATCGATTTTGTTTGTGTACCCGATGAAAATGCCGTTTTTATGTTGCCTTGGACCATCGAAGCCACGGCACAGGTTATCCACGATTGCTACGACAGAATGGGTAATCCTATTGAGCTTTCACCACGTAACGTATTGAAAAAAGTCTTGTCTCTCTATGACGAACAGGGCTGGGAACCTGTTATCGCTCCCGAAATGGAGTTCTATTTGACTCGTCGTAGTGACGACCACGATTTACCCCTAAAGCCTCCAATTGGTCGTTCAGGCCGCCCCGAAGCGGGTCGCCAGTCATTCTCTATTGATGCTGCCAACGAATACGATCCTATGTTTGAAGACATGTACGATTGGTGTGAGCTTCAAGGTTTAGATATCGATACTTTAATCCATGAAGATGGTCCCGCACAGATGGAGATTAACTTCAGCCATGGCAACGCATTATCTTTAGCTGATCAAGTGTTTATCTTTAAACGCACTTTACGGGAAGCCGCGCTGAAGCACGATGTGTGTGCCACTTTTATGGCAAAACCCGTGACGGATGAACCTGGCAGTGCGATGCATATTCATCAAAGCGTGATCAATAAAGAGACTGGCAAGAATATTTTCACCAATGAAGATGGGACTAAGAGCAAGCTATTCTTGGGATATATTGCAGGCCTACAAAAATTCATTCCTGAGTTGCTGCCACTGATGGCGCCAAATGCGAACTCGTTTCGTCGTTTCCTCCCCGGCACTTCGGCACCTGTAAACTTAGAATGGGGCGATGAAAACCGTACCTGTGGTTTACGCATTCCAGAATCTTCACCACAAAACCGTCGCATTGAAAACCGCATTCCCGGCGCCGATGCTAACTGTTATTTGGCGATTGCCGCGAGCTTGTTGTGTGGCTATATCGGCATGGTTGAGTCGCTAAAACCTTCGACTCCTGTGCAAGGTAAAGCCAATGAAAGTCGTAGCAATAATACCCATTGTTTACCACTGACATTAGAGGAAGCATTAGCGGCGATGGAAGAAAGTGATGCCTGTAAGCAATATTTAGGCGAATCCTTCACCACTGGATTTGTGGCGGTAAAACAGGCTGAACTTGAAAACTTCCGCCGTGTTGTCAGCTCATGGGAACGTGAATTCCTATTACTCACTGTGTAATGTTTTGGATTGATTGCACTGACCGTGTTGCCGCGTTAACCCAAGGAATAAGGGGTTAACGTTGGCCATAATGATACTGATGTGTGCACTGTTTTAGTGAGGTTGCACTTAACTGGTGCAACTCGCTTGTTAAATAATATGATGGTTTTTAATGGCTTGTCCGTTAAAGTGATTATTCAATTCCATTGCTTGTCTGCAAGGGAAGTAAAATAGGCTTAACAATTTTAGGTTGTTAGCTTGCTAGCGTTACTAACTAATTGTTAGTCATATTTAAAATGTGTTTATCTAAGTGTTTTTTTGCGATTGCTTAGGGACTTGAGGCATTTGCCTTAATGTTGCAAAATGTACAAGCAGTGTCATATCTAGTCTATTTTTTTGAGTGTTAATGCAATACCGATGCCTCGAAAATTTGGCACGAAACCTGATACTTAACAAATTGCAGCAAGATATAAAGTAGGCATGGTTATCATGCCGTAGAGACTGCCGATGCGGTTTTTAAGGTGTAGCATTGGTCGAAAATAACAACAATATCCGGGCAGCCCGGTGACACAATGTCAGAATTTGCTTAAGCAGTTCTGCTACCCGAGAAAGGAGAAAGCATGAAGCTATTTAATAAGATGACCACATTAGCGCTGGTGACTGCGAGCGTATTTGCGAGCGCAGTGGCCCAAGCGGAAGAAGTGGTTCGCGTGTATAACTGGTCAGATTATATCGCGGAAGATACCTTAGAAAACTTCAAGAAAGAAACGAGCATTAGGGTAATTTACGATGTATTTGATAGTAATGAAGTGCTTGAGGCTAAATTACTGTCTGGTCGTAGTGGCTACGATATCGTTGTACCTTCTAACCACTTTCTCGCTAAGCAAATCAAAGCGGGTGCTTTCAAACCTTTAGACCGCGCTAAGTTACCTAATTTTAAAAATTTAAATCCAGCCCTGATGAAGTTGCTTGAAAAAGCCGATCCGGGTAACCAATATGCCGTGCCTTATTTATGGGGAACCAATGGCATTGGTTACAACATAGATAAAGTGAAAGCCGCTGTGGGGGAAGATGCGCCATTTAACTCAATGGAACTGATCTTCAATCCTAAATACGCTGAAAAAATTTCTAAGTGTGGCTTTGCTATGTTGGACTCTGCCGACGACATGGTGCCACAGGCGATGATTTATTTAGGCTTAGATCCTAACAGCACTAAGGCTGAAGATTATGAAAAAGCGGGTGAGTTACTGGAAAAAATTCGTCCTTATGTGACGTATTTCCATTCTTCACGTTATATTTCTGACTTAGCAAACGGTGACATTTGTGTCGCTTACGGTTTCTCCGGTGACGTATTCCAGGCGAAGGCCCGTGCTGAAGAAGCAAAAAATGGCAATAAGATCGGCTACTCCATTCCAAAAGAAGGTGCCAATCTGTGGTTCGATATGTTAGCTATCCCAGCTGATTCAACGAACGTCGATAATGCACTCACGCTGATTAACTATTTTCTGCGTCCAGAAGTCATAGCGCCTATCTCTAACTATGTGGCCTATGCTAACCCCAACGATCCCGCTCAACCTCTGGTTGATGAGGCTATCCGTACCGATCCTGCGATCTATCCGCCACAAGAAGTGTTAGACAAACTTTATATTGGTGAAATTCGTCCTTTGAAAATTCAGCGCGTATTAACCCGTGTTTGGACCAAAGTGAAATCAGGACAATAGTCGATAGGGGGCAAGCCTAGCTTGCCCCCAGCTTGGCAAACTTCTATGTCCAATCCTATGCATAGTTAATCCACGTATAGGATTTGACACAGTTTGTTTAACCACTTTTCATTCATTAATCGTGTTGAACCTAGAGTTTGAGCGTATCTACGCCTCATTTTCGGGTGGAGAAGTACTATGGCAATCACCTCGAGCGTCACCAATAAACCGACAACAAAGACGCAAGAAAAAGTACTGCTCAAGATTGAGCGGGTAAGCAAATTATTCGATGACGTGCGGGCTGTCGACGATGTGTCATTAACTATCAATAAAGGCGAAATTTTTGCCTTACTTGGCGGGTCAGGTTCGGGTAAGTCAACACTACTGCGCATGTTGGCGGGTTTTGAAAAGCCCACCTCTGGCCGTATTTTCCTTGATGGGGAAGATATCACCGATTTACCGCCATACGAACGTCCCATCAATATGATGTTTCAATCCTATGCTTTGTTTCCCCACATGACAGTGGCACAAAACATTGCATTTGGTTTGAAGCAAGACAAGCTGCCTAAAGCCGAAATTGAACAGCGTGTGCAAGATATGCTGAAACTCGTGCATATGGAGCAATATGGTAAGCGTAAACCGCATCAGTTATCTGGTGGTCAGCGCCAGCGTGTTGCACTGGCCCGTTCACTGGCGAAACGGCCTAAATTATTACTGCTCGATGAGCCTATGGGCGCATTGGATAAAAAACTGCGTACCCAAATGCAGCTAGAAGTGGTTGAAATCCTTGAGCGTGTCGGCGTGACCTGCGTGATGGTGACCCACGATCAGGAAGAAGCCATGACAATGGCTGGTCGAATTTCGATCATGAGTGATGGCTGGATTGCTCAAACTGGCTCGCCAATGGATATTTACGAAAGCCCGAACAGCCGCATGATTGCTGAGTTTATCGGTACTGTGAATTTGTTTGGTGGCGCGATTGAAGTGGATGAAGTCGACCATCTGATCATTAAGTCTAATGATTTGGCCCAACCTTTTTATGTCGGTTATGGCGTCACGACTAACGTTGAAGATAAGAATGTTTGGCTAGCAGTGCGTCCCGAAAAGACCATTATTAGCCGTGAACAGCCTGAAGGTCAGTACAACTGGGCAAAAGGAATCGTGCATGATATCGCTTATTTAGGCGGTATTTCAGTCTATTACATTCGTTTAGAGAATGGTCAAATCGTACAGTGCAGTATGACTAACCGTGAACGCCGCGCCGATCATGCCACATGGGATGACGAAGTGTTCATTAGTTGGGAGGACACCAGTGGCGTGGTGTTGAGATCATGAAGAAACCCATTAAATTAAAGTGGCTTAAGGGCCGCTTCTGGACCATAGGTATTCCCTACGCTTGGCTGCTGCTGTTTTTTGCCTTACCGTTTGCGATTGTCCTTAAACTGAGTTTTTCGACGGCGGCGATTGCTATCCCGCCCTATGAAGCAACATTCCAATATGCTGACGATGTATTAAATATTTTCCTGCATTTGGGTAACTATTTGATGTTGCTCGATGATTCGCTATATTACATGGCTTATCTCAGCTCATTGAAAATGGCGTTAATTTCGACCTTGGGCTGCTTGATTATTGGCTACCCAATGGCCTATGCCATTGCCCGTGCCCCTGCGCGGTTGCAAACCGTGCTGCTGCTGTTAGTTATGTTGCCTTCTTGGACCTCATTTTTAATCCGTGTTTACGCTTGGATGGGGATCTTAAGTAACACAGGGATCATCAACAATTCACTGATGTGGTTGGGGATTATTTCTGAGCCGTTACAGATCCTCAATACCAATATTGCCGTGTATATCGGCATTATCTATGCGTATTTACCCTTTATGATTCTGCCCTTGTACGCCACCTTAGTGAAACTTGATATGAGTTTGATTGAAGCTGCGTCTGACTTAGGTTCGAGCCGTTTGAATACCTTCTGGAAAATCACCTTCCCGCTGTCAAAAAGTGGTGTGATTGCTGGTTCTATGTTGGTGTTTATTCCTGCCGTGGGTGAGTTTGTGATCCCTGAGCTACTCGGTGGTCCCGATTCCTTGATGATAGGTCGAGTGTTATGGCAAGAGTTTTTCAATAACCGCGACTGGCCTGTGGCTTCGTCACTGGCGATTGTGATGTTGGGTCTATTGATTATTCCGATTACTTTATTCCATCGCTATCAGGCGCGTAGTTTGGAGAAAGACCTATGAAAAAATTAAGCTTTTCTTCAGTGATGCTCTGGTTTGGCTTGTTTTTCTTGTATGCACCTATGTTAGTGCTGGTGATTTATTCCTTTAACGACTCTAAATTAGTGACGGTATGGGGCGGATTTTCACCTAAATGGTATGGCGAGTTATTTCAAGACCAACAGATTTTAGATGCAGTATGGACCAGTCTGCGGATAGCGTTTTATAGCTCAACTATGGCGGTCATTATCGGCACTATGGCAGCCTTTGTGATGACACGCTTTAAGCGTTCATGGGCAAAACTGACCCTGTCGAACATGATTACTGCACCGCTGGTAATGCCTGAAGTGATCACTGGTCTGTCTTTGCTTTTACTGTTTGTGCACATGGCAGATTTGTTGGGCTGGCCTAGAGAGCGTGGCATGATGACCGTGTGGATTGCACACTCAACATTTTGTGCTGCCTATGTGGCTGTGGTGGTGTCTTCAAGATTGCGCGAGCTTGATATGTCAATCGAAGAGGCGGCAATGGACTTAGGGGCAACACCGCTCAAGACTTTCTTCTTGATCACTGTGCCTATGATTTCGCCGGCGCTGGTGGCGGGTTGGTTGTTGTCATTCAGTTTGTCCTTAGACGATTTAGTGATCGCAAGCTTTGCCTCAGGCCCTGGTGCAACGACGTTGCCTATGGTGGTGTTCTCTTCGGTACGTTTAGGGGTTTCTCCTAAGATCAATGCCTTAGCGACGCTGATCATACTGTGTGTTTCACTCATCGCTTTCCTTTCTTGGTATATGGCAAGACGGGCAGAGAAACGCGACCGTACACCAATGAACTAGTTAACTTAATTTGGGGATGGCTTTGGTATTGCCAAAGCCATCCTTGATATTTGTCACCGCTCCCATCACCCGCTTTGCAGGCTAGTCCTGTTACTCAAGATCATCAGAATTGAATCACTGAGCTAAAAATAATCGCGCGTTTGATATATCAAACAAAATGTAAATTATTGCGCTTTTCTGGCTAGTGTTTCGTTTTATGAAGGTGTAGGATGTGATGGCTGTTTAAAATAATGAACATTAGAATTCAAGGGAACAACATGTCTGCCATAGCTCACGCTGGATCATATTATGCGGCATCGGCCAACGATAAGGTTGAACGTCCGCGTCTACAGGAATCGATTGAAGCCGATGTTTGTGTGATTGGCGCAGGTTATACAGGCCTTTCTGCCGCGCTGCATTTATTAGAATCGGGCATGAGTGTGGTGGTGTTAGAAGCCGCTCGCATTGGCTGGGGCGCCTCGGGCCGTAATGGCGGACAAATCGTTAATAGTTATAGCCGTGACATTGATACTATTGAAAAAACAGTCGGTAAAGAACAAGGTAAACTCTTTGGCCAAATGGCCTTTGAGGGCGGGCAAATCATCCGTGATCGTATTGCTAAGTATAATATTCAATGCGATCTAAAAGATGGCGGCGTGTTTGCCGCGATGAACGAAAAGCAAATGGGCCATCTACGCCATCAAAAACAACTGTGGGAAAGCCACGGCCATGTTAATCAGCTCGAACTTCTCGATGCTAAAGGTATTCGCGGTGTGGTAAATACTGAGCGTTATGTCGGTGGTCTACTCGATAAAAGTGGTGGTCATATTCACCCGCTTAATTTAGCCCTAGGCGAAGCGCGCGCGGTTGAATCCCTCGGCGGTAAAATTTTTGAAGACTCAGCGGTGTTAAGTGTCGATGAGGGCGTTAGCCCTGTTGTGCATACGGCGCAGGGCAGTGTGAAAGCCAAGTTTGTGGTGGTGGCGGGTAACGCCTATTTAGGTAAGTTAATGCCTGAGCTGCAGGCGAAATCTATGCCCTGCGGCACGCAAGTGATTACCACAGAGCCTTTGAGTGCCGATCTGGCTGCGAGCTTATTACCACAGGATTACTGCGTCGAAGATTGTAACTATCTGCTCGATTATTTCCGTCTGTCTGGTGACAAGCGGATGATTTACGGCGGCGGCGTAGTGTATGGCGCCCGCGATCCGGCGGATATCAAATCGATCATTATTCCTAACATGCTCAAAACCTTCCCACAATTAAAGGATGTGAAGATCGATTATGCGTGGACGGGTAACTTCCTACTGACGCTGTCGCGCCTGCCACAGGTCGGTCGTATTGGTAAGAACATCTATTATTCACAGGGGTGTAGTGGTCACGGTGTCACTTATACCCATCTGGCAGGCAAGTTACTGGCTGAAATGCTTAACGGCCAAGCCACGCGCTTCGATGCCTTCGCTGCATTGCCACATTATCCTTTCCCCGGCGGTCACGCACTTCGCGTCCCTTTTAGTGCTATCGGAGCTTGGTATTACACGTTAAGAGACAAACTAGGTCTCTAACATCATCACTTTTAAGAAGCTAGGTAGCTTCACAATACGAGGAAATCCTTGTGCAATTAAATGATCCGAGTTTGCTACGTCAACAGTCTTTTATTAATGGCCAATGGTGTGATGCCGTTTCTGGTGACACGCTAAAGGTGGTTAATCCCGCAACCAATGCCGTGATTGGCTACGTTCCTAATATGGGACAAGTTGAAACTGAAATGGCGATTAAGGCGGCAGAAGCGGCTTTACCTGCATGGCGAGCGCTCACAGCCAAAGAGCGCGGCGCTAAGTTAAGGCGTTGGTTTGAATTACTCAATGAAAACAGTGATGACTTAGCATTGCTCATGACGACTGAGCAGGGTAAACCGCTGGCAGAAGCCAAAGGTGAAGTAACCTATGCCGCTTCGTTTATCGAGTGGTTTGCCGAAGAAGCGAAACGTATTTATGGTGATACCATTCCTGGGCATCAAGGGGATAAGCGCTTGATAGTAATTAAGCAGCCTGTCGGTGTAACCGCCGCGATTACGCCGTGGAACTTTCCTGCTGCGATGATCACCCGCAAAGCCGCTCCAGCGTTAGCTGCGGGTTGCACTATGGTGGTAAAACCTGCGCACCAAACCCCCTTTACCGCATTAGCGATGGCTGAACTCGCTAAGCGTGCCGGTATTCCTGCGGGCGTATTTAGTGTTCTAACGGGTGATGCGGTGCAGATTGGTAATGAAATGTGCAGCAACCCGATAGTGCGTAAATTATCCTTCACGGGCTCAACCAATATCGGTATTAAATTAATGGCGCAATGTGCGCCTACCTTAAAAAAATTGTCGCTAGAGCTTGGCGGCAATGCACCATTTATCGTATTTAACGATGCCAATATTGATGCGGCCGTTGAAGGCGCCATGATTGCTAAATATCGTAATGCTGGCCAAACCTGCGTCTGTGCTAACCGTATTTATGTACAAGACGGCGTATACGATGAATTCGCCTTAAAACTCAGCACTGCTGTGGGCAAGCTTAAGGTTGGAGAGGGCATCAAGGAAGGTGTGACTACTGGCCCGTTGATCAATGCTGCCGCAGTCGAGAAAGTACAAAGTCACCTTATCGATGCCATTGCAAAAGGCGCCTCTGTGCTCGCAGGCGGCAAAGTCCACGATCTTGGCGGTAATTTCTTCGAGCCAACCGTGCTCACCAATGTCGATAAAAGCATGCTTGTTGCCCGTGAAGAAACCTTTGGTCCACTCGCGCCGCTGTTTAAATTCAGCGATGTCGACGATGTGATCAAACAAGCTAATGATACTGAATTTGGCCTCGCCGCCTATTTCTATGGCCGCGATATTTCATTGGTGTGGAAAGTCGCCGAAGCCTTGGAATATGGCATGGTTGGGGTCAACACTGGCTTGATTTCGACGGAAGTCGCGCCCTTTGGCGGGATGAAATCTTCAGGGCTTGGCCGTGAAGGCTCTAAGTTCGGTATCGAAGAATATCTAGAAATTAAATATATCTGTATGTCCGTTTAATACGGCCCGATTTGGCGAGTGAGGAAGACTAAATGACAACAACCAATGATTCATTGATGGCACGTCGCCAAGCCGCAGTTGCGGGTGGTGTCGGGCAAATTCACCCTATTTTTACCGCCCGCGCCGAAAATGCGACTGTGTGGGATGTTGAAGGTCGCGAGTTTATCGATTTTGCGGGTGGCATTGCCGTGCTCAATACGGGTCACCTTCATCCTAAGGTTAAGGCGGCGGTTGCAGCTCAGCTGGATAATTTCTCCCATACCTGTTTTATGGTGCTCGGCTACGAGAGCTATATCCAAGTATGTGAAAAGCTCAATCAACTGGTTCCTGGGGATTTTGCCAAGAAGACGGCACTATTCACTAGTGGTTCAGAAGCGGTTGAAAACGCAGTTAAAGTGGCGCGTGCCTATACCAAACGTGCTGGCGTGATTGCGTTTACCTCGGGCTACCATGGTCGCACTATTGCGGCTTTGGCATTGACCGGAAAAGTCGCGCCTTACAGTAAAGGTATGGGGCTGATGTCGGCGAATGTGTTCCGCGCTGAATTCCCGTGCGAAATGCATGGCGTGTCCGATGATGATGCTATGGCCTCGATTGAACGTATCTTTAAAAATGATGCTGAGCCGAGTGATATCGCCGCCATTATTTTAGAGCCAGTGCAGGGCGAGGGTGGTTTCTACGCCGCATCGCCCGCCTTTATGCAACGTTTACGCGCACTATGCGACCGTGAAGGCATTATGCTGATCGCCGATGAAGTGCAAACAGGCGCGGGCCGTACTGGCACTTTCTTCGCTATGGAGCAAATGGGGGTTGCTGCAGATATCACGACCTTTGCTAAATCTATCGCGGGTGGGTTCCCACTTTCGGGCATTACTGGCCGCGCCCAAGTCATGGATGCAGTGGGTCCCGGTGGTCTTGGCGGTACTTATGGTGGTAATCCGTTAGCGTGCGCCGCTGCGCTTGCAGTCATTGAAGTGTTTGAAGAAGAAAAGTTGCTAGAAAGGGCTAATGCCATTGGTGAGCGCATTAAGTCTGCCCTGAATGTAATGCAGGTCGAACATGCGCAAATCGCCGATGTGCGTGGTTTAGGCGCTATGATCGCCATCGAATTGATGGAAGAGGGCAAACCTGCGCCGCACTATTGCGCGCAAGTGTTGAGCGATGCCCGTGACCGTGGATTGATTTTATTATCCTGCGGTACCTACGGTAATGTGCTGCGCATTTTGGTGCCATTAACGGCGCCGGATGCACAAATTGATGCAGGCCTTGGTATTCTTAGCGCCAGCTTTAATGCCGTACTGAAAAGCTAATATCGCTTTGATATAAAAATGGTTTTAGATGACAGTTTTGCATAATAAAAATCCCGCTTCGGCGGGATTTTTATTGGGGCGATTGTTTTGGAGTTGGCTGTTTTTACTGCCAGTGACTTTCAGCACTCATCAGTTAAATGAATCACTACTTTTTAATCTCCATTAGGATCTGTAATGCCTTTTTGCGTTTATCAAGATCATACAAGTCGTTGGTAAAGATAAACTCATTCACGCCGAGTTCTTTTACTATCATTTCCAAACGATGCTTAATCGTCGCTGGGCCGCCAATGACAGATAAACCTAAGAAATTATCGACATAGGTTTCTTCTTGCGCACTCCACAAGCCATCCATCGTTTCAACCGGAGGTTTTAACCATAACTCGTGACCACGGATAAGCGCCAGTACGCGCTGTTTCGAGGTCGTGCCCAGAAATTGCGCCTCTTCATCAGTGTCGGCAGCAACGAGCGGCAAACCTAACATCACATAGGGCTTATCAAGCACTTGAGAAGGTTTAAAGTCGCGGCGATAGATTTCAATCGCATCGTAGAGAAAACGTGGTGCAAAGTGGCCCGCAAACACATAGGGCAAACCGCGCTGCGCCGCTAACTGTGCGCTAAAGAGACTCGAGCCCAATAACCAAATCGGCACATTAGTGCCTTCTCCAGGAATCGCTCGCACCGCATGGCGACCATTGTAAGGGCCGAGTAAGGTTTGTAATTCACTGACTTCTTCAGGGAATTGTTCGGCGCGACTGGTATCACGGTTCAGTGCTCGGCTGGTAACTTGATCGCTGCCGGGTGCGCGTCCCAGTCCTAAATCGATACGACCAGGATAGAGACTTTCAAGGGTACCGAACTGTTCGGCAACTACTAACGGCGCATGGTTTGGCAGCATAATGCCACCTGCGCCGACGCGAATACGCTGCGTATTGCCAGCAATATAACCAATTAATACTGAGGTCGCCGCGCTGGCGATGCCGGGCATATTATGGTGTTCGGCAAACCAAAAACGATTAAAGCCGAGTCTGTCGGCTTCCTTGGCATACTGCAAACTGCTGTGCAGTGTTTCACCCACGGTTGAGCCTTGGCGCATGGGCGCGAGTTCCAATAGCGAGAAGGGAATATCGGCTAATATTGATGTCTGTTGTGACATAGGGTCTCCAAGTGACTGCCGTTTTTGCTAGCTACAACAAGAGGCGCTAACTGTGTTAGGCGTATTGTTCGTTGCATTGCTAAGACAAAGCGTTAACGGCTCAGTCTTGATGAATAAAAGGTATTCAGTGTTATTGATATGGGGCTAAGTGCCGCGCTTCTCAAGCTTGAACGACTGACTCTTTTCCCCTTCGTTATTTCATTAATCATGTCAATTTGAATTTGTACTTGAGCAGCGCTATTAAACCGAGTGCGTCCGAGTTCATACTTTCTTTGTAACAAATCGAGACGGTGAAGTCATCCCTGTATGAGGGCCGATAATGTGGAACTGAAGTTCTTATTCTCAGCAACTCAGCGCTAAGCCAGTCACAGTAGGATTGCATGACTTTCGCTAAAGCTCATTTGGTTATGAGTAGCAATATAAGGGTATAAACGATGTTGAATGAAGTGATAAAAAAACTGCCGATAGCAGGGCTATCGGCAGTTAATGTTATGCAATAGATAAATCGCTATTGTCAGTCGAGCATTACTGCTCGGCTTTCACATCCCGTAGCGATGCTGCAGCACTTTCATTAATATCATGATCAGCAGTATTGTTATGTGAATGATGAGTCTCAGTCAGGCGACGCATCAGAGGTAATACCGCAAGTGCGATAAAGGTACAGACCACAGCGGCTATACCTAGTTTATTAAACAGACTTGTGTATACGGGTAAGGTTTGCAGTGGGTCGACTAAATCTTTGGGTACACTGGCGAAGTTAGCAACCACACCACCCAAATACTGTGAAATACCTGATGCGACGAAATAGGCACCCATCATAAAGCCGCCCATGCGTGCAGGTACGTAGCGAGCAATCATGGCAAGTCCAAGACCACTCACCAGCAATTCCCCTAAAGAGTAAGAGGCATAGCCCCAGATCATGATCCATGAAGAGGTTTTACCATTGACGGCAAATTGGCCCGCAAAGCCATAGATAAAGAAGCCTATCGCCACAACGGCAAAACCGAGGGCAAACTTCGCCGCGATAGAAAAGTCTTTATCATTGCGTCCAGCCCACGAATAGCTCCATGCGAGTACTGGACTTAATACCATAATCCATAATGGATTTAATGCTTGGAACTGGGCAGGTGACCAAGTCCACAAGTGGGTACCAAAAACTTGAAAATCCCAATCCACGTTACGCAGGGCAAACAGCGCGAGTGACGTTGACATTTGTTGATAGAAAATAAAGAAGAACACGGTTTGCACGGTAAGGATCAGCGCTGCAATCAGTCCAGCTCTTTCACTGGTTTCGCTGGTGCGGATCAAGTGGAAGAAGATTGCCAATACGGCTACGCCTGCTGCATAAACGAAGACGCGCGCAACAGCTTCGTATTCAAGAATAATGGCTGAAGCGACAACTGACAATGCGGATAGACCCAATACAATCGCGAGGTTTTTCTTGTTCACAGGGCGAGTATCTGGCTCAGAACCGTAATGGACTAGACTCTTACGCATGAGTGCATAGTTACCTAACCCCACCAATATACCGACACAGCACACGGCAAAGGCTGCGTGCCAACCAAATTCGTTACCATACTGGGCGTTAACGTAATCTTTAATCCAAGGCGTGAGCAACATAGAGAAGGTCGATCCCACGTTTACCGCCATGTAATAGATGGTAAAAGCACTGTCGATTTTAGAGTCGTCACCTTCGTAAATCTTACGGACTAAGTTACCCGCATTCGGCTTGAATAGGCCGTTACCGACCACAATCACGCCGAGCGCTGAAAACATAAACCACGTATTTTCAGTGGGTACGGCCATTAGCGCATAACCCAGAGAGAGGATCCCCGCACCGAGCAGCATAGTGCGTTTGGTGCCGAGAATTTTATCCCCAACCCAGCCACCAATCGCCGGTGATACATAAATAAGTGCCGCACAGGCACTCCATACTAAGTTTGCACGTGAGTCATCAAAGCCAAGGCGTTGCACCATAAAGTACACAATCAGCGCTTGCATGCCGTAATAACCAAAGCGTTCCCATAATTCGATAAGAGACACTGTCATAAATGAATGTGTTTTACTTACCGGAGCAGTCCCAATAGTCATATCGCTTGCTTCCAACATTGTTGTTTTAATATTTGAGCTCAAAAGTATAAGGCGATAACCAATTCAAACCAATGGCAGACATAGGCAAAAACAGACTTTGTTACAAATGACCTTATCAATTTTAAGGTGGATTTAAGCGGGGACAATTCTATCCAAGTTTTTCTGCTGCGGATAAATCAAGGAGCATTCGCAGTACTATCGGATAAGCAGATAATGGCATGTGCGGGTATGCGCTATGGTGTATTTAAATACATTGAGGTTGATTGCTGTTTGTCCAGCAGGCATAGTGCGCTTGGAAATTCTAATGTAGATAACTTTAAAACGAAAAGTTCTACTTAGCAGCGTCTCTACAGTTGCAGATATGCATCAGGTTGTTAATGCATCGCTTTGCGTTAAATATATTTAAACGGAGTATATGAATGTTACGAATTGGTATCGATCTTGGTGGCACAAAAATCGAGGTAGTCGCATTAGATAGCGATGGTAACGAAGTCTTTCGTAAACGCATCCCGACACCGAGAGAATATGTTGCGACAGTCAATGCTTTGGTTGCATTGGTAACTGAAGTCGAAGACAGCCTGCAGCAAACCGCCACTATCGGAATAGGTATTCCTGGGGTTGTTTCTCCTTTTACTGGCCTAGTAAAAAACGCTAATTCAACTTGGATCAATGGTCATCCACTCGATGTGGATCTGGGGACTCGATTAAATCGTAAAGTAAAAATTGCTAATGATGCGAACTGTTTTGCCGTATCAGAAGCGGTAGATGGCGCTGCCGCAGGAAAGTCAGTTGTATTTGGTGCCATTATTGGAACGGGATGTGGTGCTGGTATCGCAATTAAAGGCCAAGTACATGACGGTGGCAATGGTATTGGTGGTGAGTGGGGCCATAATCCTTTACCGTGGATGAAAGCCGAAGAATTTAATACCACGACGTGTTTTTGTGGTAATAGAGACTGTATCGAAACGTTTATATCTGGAACAGGCTTTGTTCGCGACTTTCGCGCTGCGGGCGGTGTTGCTGACAGCGGTATTGAAATTGCCCAAATGATGCAATCGGGAGATCCGCTGGCAACTCAAGCATTTAACCGCTTTATTGATCGTTTAGCCCGTTCATTGGCCCATGTGATCAATATGATGGATCCTGATGTTATCGTCCTTGGCGGCGGCGTGTCTAACATCGATGCTATTTATACCGAATTACCGAAAATTTTGCCGCTATATGTGGTTGGCCGAGAGTGCCATACACCCGTTGTTAAAAATTATTATGGTGCTTCATCGGGAGTGCGTGGCGCCGCTTGGTTGTGGGGACGCTAATCCTAGACTCAATCAAGAATAGTGTTTGATATTAAAGGCTGAATTCATTTATTTGAATTTGGCCTTTTTTTAATTTAGTCATTCAAAAGTTTTACATTCCATTGACAACTCTTTATCTTAAGTACTGGTAATTCCTACCCTAAGTGCTATTTTTAATGCTGTATAGAAAGTATAAAAATAAAGTAGATCAAAATAATTACGCTATTGTCGTTCTCTTGGGAGTTTACTAGATGAAGCATTTGTCCATCAGTACTAAGTTGTTGTGGATTACATCAGCATTATTTTTATCGATAGTGGCTATTTTATCTATCAGTTTATGGTGGACACTGTCGGCTCAAAACGCGCAATTATCGGATCAAGTTCAAAATACCTTACAAACTGAAACACGGGATAAACTCGAAGCCCGCGCCGGTGAATATGGCGAAATGGTCGCTGGATTTATTAACGAAGCCTATCGTATTCCTTACTCTTTTGCCGGTATGGTGGAGAGTACGGCAGAAGAACTTCCCTTAAAGCGTGATCGTTTAGAACTCACTGTGGCGGCTGTGCTTAAGAAGAATGCGCAAGTTTCCTCCATGTATGCCCAGTTTGAACCTAATGGTTATGATGGGCTCGATACTGAGTTTCTGAATATTAATTCTAGCCACAGTGTAACGACATCGGGTGTGCTAGAGGTTTACTATACCCGTGATGATAATGGCACTGTTGCACATCAACAGGTTGAAGATTCGGCAGAAAAATACCTTACTAGCCTAAATGAATTTGGGATCCGTGATGCAGAATGGTATTTATGCGGTAAAGAAACCTTAAAGCCCTGTCTAATGGAGCCGTATTTATACGAAATCACTCCCGGTAACAAAGCATTAATGACCTCGCTAACTGTTCCTGTGCTTAAGCGTAAACAGTTTATCGGTGTGGTCGGTGTTGATTTAAACTTACCCGTCTTTCAAACCCTTATCGATAAGTTATCTAAGAGCCTCTACGATGGGCAAGCGAAAGTAACTTTATTGAGTACCCGCGGTTTAGTGGTTGCAGCAAGTCATTACAGTAAAAAGGCTCGTCCTTTAGCAGAGTCTATAAATCCAGCAATTGCCTCACAAATCATTTCGTTACACAAGAACTCGGGTTACATGGTTAATGATGATGAAATTATTGTTGCCTACCCAATTAAGATCCCTTTAGCGAATGCCGAGTGGTCCTTAGTGATCCAAGTGCCGACTGCGCAGGCGTACAAGAGTTCGATTGTGTTGAATAATGATATGGATGAAATGGCAACTTCCTTGGGAAGTTTGTTGCTCATGGTCGGTGTTGTCGTGTCGATTGCTGCTGTGATTACGATTAGCCTAGTGATCCGTAGCATTATTTCACCCTTAAAGATGATCCAAGGCCGTGTAGAACACCTAGCAAGCGCTGATGGCGATTTAACGCAATCGATAGAAGTGGACTCCCATGCAGAGTTGATTGCGTTAGCAAAAGGTTTCAACTCCTTTATTTATAAACTGAAAAACTTGATTGCCGAACTTAAAACCCTCGCGAGTCGTTCTCAGGAAGAAAGCCAAGCCTCAGCGAAAATTGCCCAGCTCACGCGTGATAGTGTCAATCGTCAATATGGTGAAATTGAGAGTGTGGTAACGGCCGTAAACCAAATGAGTGCCACCGCACTTGAGGTTGCTAAGGCGTCTGAGCAAACCGCTGCAGAAACAGAAGCTATGTCACGCAACATTCGTCACAGTGAAGAAAGTCTGACTAAGGCGATGGGCTTTGTGGCGACTATGTCTAAAGAGTCAATGGAAGCTAAGCTGGCCGTGAGTAAAGTCGCTGACAGCAGTATGAATATTAGTCGTATTCTTGAGGTGATCAGCTCCATTGCCGCACAAACAAACCTGCTGGCACTAAATGCGGCGATTGAGGCGGCGAGAGCGGGTGAACAAGGACGGGGTTTTGCTGTGGTGGCTGACGAAGTCCGTGCGCTGGCATCTAAGACTCAAAGCTCGACGAATGATATTAGTACTCTTATCGATGCACTGCAAAAAGAAGTTCAAAGTGCTTCTGGCATCATAGATAAAGGCGCTGAACGGGCACAAATGGCCGTATCTCAAACTGAGCAAGCGCTGAACTCATTGAACTCTATGGTGAGTCAGATTGAAGAAATTTCGGGCCAAGTGACCCATATTGCGGCAGCGGCAGAAGAGCAGAGCGCGGTGACTGAAGAGGTTAATCGCAATATTACAGGCATTTCTGATTCGGCTTCTGAACTTGCGCGTCTTGCGGGTGAAGCACAGCAAAGCAGTGTAGTTTTAGCAAGCTTAGTGAAGCAGCAACATGAGCAGTTAGGCAAGTTAAAAACCTAGCACTCAGATATTTGTGGAATTAGCTCATTGATTTTAAATAGGCTCTTTGATTGTGTTGCTGCTTAACATTTATCAAAGAGCCTATTTTTATGGATATTTAAATAACATCGAATAGGCTAAAAATTTAAAACAGTTCAGCGAGGGGAATGTGTAAATACACGGATATTGTGTGATAACTAGCGGAGATCAGTTTTTAGATACAAAAAAGCCCATTGAATCAATGGGCTTTTTTGTTGAATCGGGTGGTGGCCCCTCACGGACTTGAACCGTGGACCTAACGATTATGAGTCGTGTGCTCTAACCAACTGAGCTAAGGGGCCGACTTAAGGTAATCGTCATTACCTGAAGCGGGAGGAAGTATACTAAGCTTACTTACGCTTGTCACCCGTGTTTTGGCTGGAAATTCACGCAACTGATTCAATTGGTTATCTGTTAATCAACTTAAATGCTATCGTCGCCTAAATTTAAGGCTTCGATACTGTGCTTGTGCATAAATTGAGGTGATAAAGACAATAAAAAGCCCTGCATGGGCAGGGCTTCAATCCATCTTAGCTGACTTTAGGCTTGTAACGGCTTATTCATCTAAGAATGATTTTAAGATTTCTGAGCGTGAAGGGTGACGCAGTTTGCGCAGTGCCTTAGCTTCAATCTGACGAATACGTTCACGGGTCACATCGAACTGCTTACCCACTTCTTCAAGCGTGTGGTCAGTGTTCATATCGATACCAAAACGCATACGCAGCACTTTCGCTTCACGGGCGGTTAAACCTGCTAACACTTCGTGGGTGGCGTTTTTCAAGCTTTCGCTGGTCGCTGAATCCAGTGGTAATTCGAGGGTAGTATCCTCGATAAAATCACCTAAATGCGAATCTTCATCGTCACCGATTGGGGTTTCCATGGAGATAGGTTCTTTAGCGATTTTCAGTACCTTACGGATCTTATCTTCCGGCATCATCATACGCTCAGCCAGTTCTTCAGGTGAAGGCTCGCGGCCCATTTCCTGTAGCATTTGGCGAGAGATACGGTTCAGCTTGTTGATCGTTTCGATCATATGTACTGGAATACGAATCGTGCGCGCTTGGTCGGCAATAGAGCGAGTAATCGCCTGACGGATCCACCAAGTAGCATAGGTCGAAAATTTGTAACCACGACGGTATTCGAATTTATCTACGGCTTTCATTAAGCCAATGTTACCTTCTTGGATTAAGTCCAAGAATTGCAGACCACGGTTGGTGTATTTCTTCGCGATAGAAATTACCAGACGTAAGTTGGCTTCAACCATTTCTTTCTTCGCACGGCGCGCTTTGGCTTCACCGATTGACATACGGCGGTTGATGTCTTTTATGGCAGAAATTGCTAAGCCGGTTTCTTCTTCAACTGCTGCAAGCTTGGTACGACAACGAATGACGTCATCTTCAACCATTCTTAGGCCTTCGGCATAAGGTTTCGTTGAGGCTTTCTCAGTGTTGAACCAATCGAGGTTGGTTTCGTTGCCAGTGAAGAATTTGACGAAGTTTTTCTTCGGCATTTTGGCTTGTTCAACGCACAGTTTTAATACTAAACGTTCTTGAACACGCACGCGGTCCATCATAGTGCGCATGCTTTTGACTAAACGGTCAAACTGCTTAGGCACTAAGCGGAATTCTTTGAAAATTTCGCCGATTTCGAAGAGGGCTTTTACCGATTCAGGGTGTTCACGGCCCTTAGCTTCGATAATTTTCAGTGCGCTTTCGTAAGCGGCTCTAAGTTGACCGAATCTTTCTCGAGCTTCTTCAGGATCAGGCCCTTTGTTGCCTTCTTCTTCATCTTCGCTGTCATCGTCATCCTCTTCGTCATCTTCATCGTCCAGCTCTTCTTCAGATAATTCTGAGCCGATGTGAGTGGCCGTCGGGGCGACGTCATCTTCGTCCGGGTTTACAAATCCAGAGATAATATCAGATAAGCGCAGTTCGTCGGCTTCAAATTGGTCGAATTGCTCAAGGATCATAGCGATCGCTTGTGGGTATTCGGCGACTGAACTTTGAACTGTGTTGATGCCTTCTTCGATGCGTTTGGCGATAACAATTTCGCCTTCTCGGGTCAGAAGCTCAACGGTACCCATTTCACGCATGTACATGCGTACGGGATCGGTTGTGCGGCCAAGTTCGCTTTCTACTGTTGCCAGTGCTGCGGCGGCTTCTTCTGCTGCATCTTCGTCTGTGTTGTCTTCCGACATCATCATGTCATCGGCATCGGGGGCTTCTTCGAACACCCGGATACCCATGTCATTTATCATCTGGATAATATCTTCGATCTGGTCAGAATCGACCATGTCTGCAGGTAAGTGATCGTTCACTTCTGCATAGGTTAAGTAACCTTGCTCTTTACCTTTGGCAAGCAACAGCTTAAGTTGCGACTGCGGAGTATGATCCATAGATATCATCCAAGTTGGGAAACTGTTACAACGACGGACACTTAGCATAAGCCAAGTGCCGCGCAAATCGTCAATTATAGCCGTGTGCACATATCTGTGCTAGTCACTGGGGTAGCGAATGAGGACATTTTTGCCTCAGTTTAACCCTTTCATGACTGAGATCAGCTTCGAGAGCTGCATCTTCTCTTCTTTTGTATGAGTCTGTTTTAGACTCAATTCCTGATATCGTTGTTCAATATATTGATTGTTCAACCAAACCAGGGTTTGTTTAAACTTTTCGAGCAAGTTTTCATCCGCCACTTGATGGTCCCATTGGGCCAATTTATGGAGAGTGCCGCTGTAAGGGTGCTCTCGGAATTGTTCAAGTAGTTGTGCGCTGTTTAACGTTTGCTCTCGAGTCATCTCCAATAACAGTGGCAGCAATTCTATGCCTGGCATCTGCAAGTGGGCGAGTGCGGGTTGTGGGGGTAAACCCATACCCAGTTTAGGATGTTGTACTAGCAGTGCGATGGCGAGTCGCAATGGTGTACCGCGTCCTTTTAATCCTTTACTTGCCATTGGTTTAGCTTGTTTCACGCTAAAGCCTAGCTTCTTTTTCATATCTTCTGAGCTGTTCATTCCTAACTTGTGAGCTAAGTTCTCAAGCAGTAAATTTTGCAGCACAGTGTCTTGAATTTTTTCAATTAAGATAAAAGCTTGTTTCGCTAAGTTGCCTTTATCTGTACCGTATTTTGTCGCTAACGTGTCAAATAGAAACTCGGGTAGTGCAATGGCAGAGCCCATTAAGGTTTCAAATGCATCTTTACCAATTTTACGTACCATAGAATCAGGATCTTCGGCCTGAGGCAGGAACATAAATCGCACTTGATCGCCAGGCTTTAATAATGGCAATGCTGTTTCTAAGGCGCGCCATGCCGCTTCAGTACCCGCTCTGTCACCGTCGTAACAGCAAATCACTTCTTTAGCGCTGCGCAGCAAAAGCTGAAATTGCTCTGCTGTGGTCGAGGTGCCTAATGATGCGACAGCATAATCGACGCCAAATTGCGCCAATGCCACCACATCCATATAGCCTTCAACGATCAGTACTTTGTCTGGATCGCGATAGCGCTGCTTTAGTTCATAGAGACCATAAAGCTCATTGCCCTTATGAAATATGGGCGTTTCTGGAGAATTCAAGTATTTGGGTGTGCCATCACCTAAAACTCTGCCACCAAAACCAATGACTCGTCCGCGCCTGTCGCGGATAGGAAACATGAGGCGGTCACGAAATCTGTCGTAACGTTTCCCACTGTCGTTGCTAATTAACATCCCCGCAGTCAGTAACTTATCCTGCGCATCTTGATTCTGACGATAGCGGCCCAATAAGCCATCCCAACCGTCTGGCGCAAAGCCAATACCAAAATGTTCTACTACATCATCGGATAAACCGCGATAGGCAAGATAATCGATAACTTTTTGTTTATCTTGGTGTTGTCTAAGTTGGTTTTGAAAGTAAAGGCTCGCTTCTTCCATGAGTTGATATAAGTCACGGCTTAAACCGTCATCATGTCGCTTGCCTGTGCCTTGTTCTCTGGGAACCTCTAATCCAAGCTGGCCCGCCAAATCTTCAATGGCATCAATAAAATCGAGTCGGTCATACTCCATCACAAAATCGATGGCGTTGCCGTGAGCACCGCAGCCAAAGCAATGATAGAACTGTTTATCACGGCTGACGGTAAACGAAGGTGATTTTTCGCTATGAAAAGGACAACAGGCCGAGTAGTTCTTACCCGCCTTTTTCAAGGGCACCTTACGATCGATAAGTTCGACTATGTCAGTGCGAGCGATTAGCTCATTGATAAAATCACGAGGTATTGCCATTGAGTGCTTAAAATCCCGCCTTGCGCGAATTTAAACAAACAAGCCGCGCATAGGCACGGCTTGTTCATACAGTGAAACGCTAATTATTGCAATTTAGCACGGATCATAGCGCCGATAGCGCCCATGTCTGCACGTCCTTGCACTTTAGATTTCAATGCTCCCATTACTTTGCCCATATCCGCCATGGCGGATGCACCTACTTCTACAATAGTTGCATCGATGAGCGCCGCGATTTCCGCCTCTGTAAGAGGGGTAGGCAAGAAAGCTTCAATAACTTGAATCTCTGCTGCTTCCACGTCGGCCAACTCGTTACGACCCGCTGCTTCAAATTGAGCAATCGAGTCACGACGTTGTTTCACCATTTTGGTTAAGACCGCTATAACCTGTTCATCAGTCAGAGATTCGCGGGTATCCACTTCAATCTGCTTGATGGCGGCTAATGCCATACGAATAGTGCTCAAGCGCGCCTTCTCTTTGGCGATCATGGCCTGTTTCATATGGTCTTTTAGCTGATCAATTAGGCTCATATGAGATTAATATAAACGTACGCGACGTGCGTTTTCGCGAGAAAGCTTCTTAGCTAAACGTTTAACTGCAGCTGCTTTTGCGCGCTTACGTGCAGTAGTTGGCTTCTCGTAGAATTCACGAGCACGCACGTCGGCTAAAATACCAGCTTTTTCACAAGAGCGCTTGAAACGACGCAGAGCTACGTCGAATGGTTCGTTTTCACGTACTTTAATAATTGGCATACGCCATCACCCCTTAGGTGTAGGTTGTTCTGGTTCAATTGCTCGAACCAAGTCTATTTAAAATGGTGCGGAATTTTATACCGAGACACCTAGGCTTGTAAAGCCCTAAAACTGAGCTCAGTCCTATAGTGGACTCAATATGGCCTGCGCGACTGGAGTAATCGAGCGCTTGGGGGTAGAATTGGCGCCCTTTAGTTAGCAATTGATGAGACACCATGCGGGTTTTAGGTATTGAAACATCCTGTGACGAGACAGGTATCGCCGTCTATGACGATGAACTGGGCTTATTATCGCACACTTTATACAGTCAGGTTAAGCTGCATGCTGACTATGGTGGTGTGGTGCCTGAGTTGGCGTCGCGTGACCATGTACGCAAAATTGTGCCGCTTATTCGTCAAGCGCTGAAAGATGCAAATACTGAAATTGCTGATCTCGATGGGATTGCCTATACCAAGGGGCCTGGTTTGATTGGTGCTTTGCTTGTTGGCGCTTGTGTGGGGCGGTCACTGGCGTTTGCTTGGGACAAGCCTGCAATCGGTGTTCACCATATGGAAGGACATCTACTGGCGCCTATGCTTGAAGATGACGCGCCCGAGTTCCCATTTGTGGCCTTATTGGTCTCTGGTGGCCATTCTATGTTGGTTAAAGTCGATGGAATTGGCCGCTATGAAGTATTAGGCGAGTCTGTTGATGATGCTGCGGGTGAAGCGTTTGATAAAACAGCTAAGTTAATGGGGCTGGATTATCCCGGCGGTCCGCGTTTAGCAAAGCTTGCTGCTAAAGGTTTACCTGCAGGGTATAAGTTTCCGCGGCCTATGACCGATAGACCTGGACTCGATTTTAGCTTTTCGGGTCTAAAAACTTTTACCGCTAATACCATTGCTGCCGAACCTAAGGATGAACAGACTCGAGCCAATATTGCTCGTGCTTTTGAAGAAGCTGTGGTTGATACGCTAGCGATTAAATGCCGCCGTGCACTGAAGCAAACAGGCTATAACCGCTTAGTGATTGCCGGTGGCGTGAGTGCGAATACGCGCTTAAGAGAAACCTTGGCTGAAATGATGAGCTCGCTTGGTGGACAAGTGTTTTATCCCCGTGGTGAGTTTTGTACCGATAACGGCGCCATGATTGCCTTTGCAGGATTGCAGCGTTTAAAGGCGGGACAGCACGAAGATTTGGCGGTAAAAGGTCAGCCAAGATGGCCGTTAGATACCTTGCCGCCTGTGGCATAAAACGCCTTTGATGTTGATAGGTTATGTTGAAACAAAAAAGCTGCGCTTATAGCGCAGCTTTTTATTGGAATAATGTTGTCACATTAAGATTTTTTAGGCGTTTTTTTACGTGAAACTTTGGACTCTTCACCTTTAAGTAGCCGTTGGATATTGTCTTTATGACGAATAATGATAAGCGTCGATAGCATGGCAACGGGAATGGTAAATCTGTCGTCTAACCACCAAGTATAAAGTGGTGCAAGTAAGGCCGTCAGAATGGCTGCAAGGGACGAGTAGCGGCTAATTAAGAGGAGGACAATCCAAGATGCCATTAAGCAAATGGCTAAATCATCGCCAATGGGAGCCATAGCACCAAAAGCTGTTGCGACACCTTTCCCCCCCTTAAATCCAAAAAATACGGGATAAATATGCCCAAGGCAGGCAGCGATAGCGATAAGTCCGAGTGAGACTGCATCTATGCCCATCAGATAGGCTAAATAAGATGGTAGGGCGCCTTTGAGCATGTCAAAAAACAACACCATGGCAGCCGAACTCGCGCCGCCAATTCGCAGTACATTGGTGGCTCCCGGATTACCTGAACCCTGTAATCTTGGATCGGGTAAACCCCTCATTCTACAAACCAGCACAGCACTCGAGATTGAACCTGCCAAATAGGCGGCCAAAATCATCAAAAGTGTCAGTGTTAATGGACTCACATTGGTTTCCTTACGCGTCTTAAGGTATTATCGCGCAACAATTTAAAAAGCTGACTCAGTTGTCAATCCCGCTATAGGTTTGTGGAATAACTCGCCCATTTGAGGTTGAGATATTTTCTGAATGAGCAAATCCTTTTAGGGCGTTATCCTACTGTGGATTGGCTCGAGTAGAAAGCAAATTAGTTATCTGTCAGAAGATTGCGGATTATACAGCTAGGATCGCTTTTAGCTTATCAGACCTCATAGTAGTAAGTTAGTTGGAGAAAGCATGGATAAAGTACTTATACGGCAATTACGCGTCGATACTGTGATTGGTGTCTATGAGTGGGAAAAGACAATCCATCAAAGCCTGTTGCTAGATTTAGATATGGCGTGGGATAACAAACCTGCTGCCGCGACAGACGATTATCAATATGCGCTTTGCTATGAGACAGTTTCCAATCGATTAACAGAACTTATTACTGAGCATCCAATCGAGTTAATCGAAACGGTTGCCGAGCGCGTAGCGGATTGCTTACTTCAAGAATTTAACGTGACTTGGGTGAAAGTTGTCGTGATGAAGCCGGGGGCTGTCGCCACTGCTGCGTCGGTTGGCGTTGAGATCGAGCGTTCACGTTAGATAAGAGATTGATCAACTCGACTGTTGATTAAGAAATCATGTTTATCTTCAGATAAATCGGACATTGCATGGCACGTATTTATATCAGTCTAGGTAGCAATATCGAGCCTGAACAGCATCTGCAAGCGGGATTAATATCGCTGCGAGCGTGTTTTGGGCCGCTGCGCCTCTCTTCTATGTATGAAAGTGAAGCGGTAGGTTTTAGTGGCACTAACTTTTTGAATATGGTTGCTAGTGCTGAAACTGACCTTAATATTGCTGCGGTAGTTGCGCAGTTTAAGCAAATCGAGCAGAATCACGGCCGGCTTGTCGGGGCGAAGAAATTTAGCCCAAGAACTTTAGATTTAGACCTGCTGCTTTATGACCATGTGGTATGTGAAACGCCCGTTACGCTCCCCCGTGCAGAGATAGTTAATAATGCTTTTGTGTTATGGCCATTAGCCGAGTTAGCGCCGGAATTGATTCATCCCGTGGTTGATAAAAGCTATGCCAGTTTGTGGCAAGAGTATGATAAAGAGTCACAGCGACTTTGGCCTGTGATGTTTGAATGGCCCCAAGGGCTGACGTTTTAATTTATTGATAGGATTGTCATGGATACGTTTCAGGTCATTATTTTAGCGCTTATTCAAGGGCTAACTGAGTTTTTGCCTATTTCTAGTTCTGCCCACTTAATTCTGCCTGCTCAGCTTTTAGGCTGGGAAGATCAAGGTTTGTCATTCGACGTGGCGGTGAATACGGGGTCGTTATTTGCTGTGGTGATTTATTTTAGACACGAGTTATGGACTATGTTTAATGCTTGGGTTGCAAGCATTTTTAAAGGTCAGCAATCCGAAGACAGCAAGCTGGCATGGTGGATTATTCTTGCGACGTTACCCGCTGTATTTTTTGGTTTTATGGCTAAGGATTTTATTGCAACTCACCTACGTAATACAGAGGTTATCGCGGTCACGACAGTCGTTTTTGGTTTATTGCTGTGGTGGGCTGATAAGATGTCGCGCCGCGATTTAACAATCTATCAGACTGGATGGCGCAAAGCCTTGTTAATTGGTTTCGCCCAGGCGCTTGCTTTAATCCCTGGAACTTCACGTTCTGGTGCCACTATGACCGCGGCGCTAATGCTAGGTTTGAGTCGAGATGCTGCGGCTCGCTTCTCATTCTTAATGTCAGTGCCAGTGAGCTTAGGCGCGGCAATTTTAGTGGGTAAAGATTTGGCGGAAAGCGCGCTGCCAATTGATTATCAAGCATTGATCTTAGGCACTTTGATTTCCTTTGTTGCAGCTTATGCATGTATTCATTATTTCTTGAAAATCATCAGCCGCATGGGAATGACCCCGTTTGTTATTTACCGTTTGGCACTGGGTGCTGTGCTGTGTGGATTTATTTTTTTGTAGTCATTCCAGCTTAGTCATCATAGTGAAATTATAAATAATAGAATCGGGTCAAGTACCCGATTTTTGTTTTTGGAGCTTCCTCATTTTTCTGAAGCTTAACTTATTTTTGGAGCTTTATATGGGTCTCGAATATCAGTGTCCAACCTGCGGACTTGCGTTAAAACAACACAAAGCCTCCCAAGGTTTTTATTGTGCAAATAAGCATCATTTTGATCGAAATGAGCAAGGTTATTGGGTTTTTACTAAACCACAACGCCAAAAGCCGACAGGGGATTCGCGCGAGCAAGTTAGGGCTAAGCGTTTTCTTCTCGAATCAGGCATCTTTTCGCCTTTAATCGATAAATTGGCTGAGATAATCACCGGCTCTATCAAGCCTGACGCTTGTTTATTGGATTATGAATGCGCTGAGGGCTTCTATTTACGTGCTTTAGCCTCCAAGTTGGCAGAGGTCGAAAATCCGCGAAACGTCCAGTACGTGGGTGTAGCGGACGCAGAAAATGCTATTTTTGCTGCAGCAAAAGCGCAGACTCCTGGGATCTTGTGTTTAAGCTCTTCTAAAAAATTACCCTTTGCCGATAATTGTGTGGATTTTATTACTGTTATTGATAGGCCGTTAAAGGGAAAAGAGTCTGTCAGGGTATTGAAAGACGATGGGACCATGTTACTGGTTATGCCTGGGCCACGACATCTATGGCAACTCAGAGAATATATTTATTCCGACTTGGCTGAAAAACCTTTCCAAGTGAATTTACCCTCAGCATTATTGGTAAAAGAAACTCAGTCACTGCGCTTTACTTTATCAGTTACAGGTGAACAGGCATTAACGTTATTGGATATGGCACCCTATGCGTGGCGTGCAACTGACAAGATGAAACACGATATTCAAGCTAATCATTTTGAGTCGCTAGAAATTGACTATGTATTAGTCTTGGCACATAAACGCGTGAGTGAATCGCTATAGGTTAAAACTTGCAGTCGATGCGGTTAATTTTAAGACAATTCATAGGCTTAGTTAGATGGTTTTTTGATGCTTTAAAAGGCTATATTACTCAAACCTATGATTCTGTTTGACGTTTTTATGTTGCTCTTATGTTGGATAGGCTGAAGGTGTTATTATTTTTAACTTTAGGCCTATTTGTTCAGTGACAAAGACAACCTTCTTATTGCTTTTGTTTTCCATATAGCCTCGATTTTTTTATCTATAGCTGTTCTTTAAATTACTAGCTTTCACTTCCCATAAATACATTTTTTATGATAAATGAGGCTGATTGTTAGGGATGCTTAAAAACGCAAACGAGAAGTTTAGATTAATAACGCGACTTTATTTAAAAGAGGAATAACACTCGTTTATACAGAAGTATGTCAAGGCTAACTTTTAGGGGGAGGTAGGCGAATCGCCTTTAACATGCCTTTGGAAGTTTAAAACCAATTTAGCGATTTTGTATTGTCGCATTCGCTATTCTTAGCATGGCAATCTTGAATTGCAGGCATAAAAAAAGGCTTAGATTGATGTGCTTATCGCTTTCATCTTTCTTAAGCCTTTTGTCTTAACTTACTAAATAGTAAGCTAAATTACCTTTCATTACTTCTTGTAACGAGAAGCAACGTTGTCTAAACGGTCGTTTGCGCGTTTAGCTTCTGCTTGTGCGTCCATAGATGCTGCTTTTGCATCTTTAACGTCTGCAGACAGTTTGCTTTGCTCTGATTTCAGAGAACCAACATCAGCTGACAATTGATCAACTTTGTTGCCCAGAGTTGCAACGCTTTCTTCCAGAGCAGTAGTGTTCGCGCAACCACCTAGTAGGGCAGTCATTGCTAAACCAGCAATCATCAGTACTTTTTTGTTCATTGTAAAAAATCCCTTAAAATAGGTTGGATTTGAATGTTTCGTTACTTTGTAAGCGAAACTGCCTAATTATGACATAGCTATTTTAATTTGCTACGAATATTAATGTGTTTAACCACTATAGGCATATAAATTTTTTTTAAAAGCTTTTTTTCTATGTGATATCGACATTTCTAATCGTAAAAAGGGGCATTATTCACCATGCAGTGATGCACGACTTACAAATCCTTTACAAATTACTGGTTGTCCGTCGGCAGTTTTGTTTGCATTTTTTGTTTAAACTGACTGACGGCTTCAACTCGATGTAAATTTAAGGCTTGTTTTATCTCTGCGCCTTGGAAACCAGTGGCAATGATGGCGGCAATATCGACATTATTGGCGACAGTGAAGCACTGAGTTAAATATTCTCCCTGAGGATATGGGATGTTTTCAAATCCTGTGCGGCCGCGCATATCTGCGGTGCAAGCTAATATAAGTTGCGTTAAGCGCTCTGGTTTACGCCAAAAGTCAGCTTTATCGAATATTTTAACGATAGTTTCGGCTCTGAGCTCGAATGCCTGATGGACGTTCTGATGTTGGTCGCTGACGAGCAACGCCAGATCGCGTGCCTCATTCGGTACTCGTAAACGGGTACAGAGTGCTTTTATGAGTGGCAAGCCTTTCTGGCCGTGGCCGTGATGCTTTGGTAAATGCTCTTTTGGGCTCAGTGCTTTGCCCAAATCATGTACTAGGGCGGCAAACCGAACGCTTTTATCCTCAGTGAGCAGTGCGGCTTGAGCGAGCACCATTAAGGTATGCACGCCAGTATCTATTTCAGGATGCCATTTTTCAGGTTGAGGTATGCCAAATAAGGCGTGAATTTCAGGGAATAGGACTTCGAGTGCGGCACATTGGTGCAGTACCTCAAAAAAGACCTCTGGGTGAGGTCCGCCTAAACTTTTATCAACTTCTTGCCAAACTCGCTCCGCCGTTAAAGCGCTAAGCTCATCGCTTGCGCTAATTTGACGCATCAGTGCCAGGGTTTCTGCGGCAATTTGAAATCCTAAGGCATGAAACCTTGCGGCAAAGCGGGCGACGCGTAACACTCGCAGTGGATCTTCAACGAAAGCATCCGACACATGGCGTAACAGGCGCGCGTTAATATCCTCAATACCATTAAAAGGATCATATAAGTTGCCCTTTTCATCTTGGGCGATCGCATTGATGGTTAGATCTCGGCGCAACAAATCTTGTTCTAAAGTCACATCAGGGCTGGCGTGGCAGCTAAAACCACCATAACCCAGACCAATTTTTCGTTCGGTTCGGGCTAAAGCATATTCTTGTTGATTTTTGGGATGTAGAAATACGGGGAAATCTTTACCCACTTGGCGGTAACCCTGTTGCAGCATTTGTTCTGGTGTTGCTCCAACGACGAGGTAATCTTTATCTTTAATGGGAAGATTGAGCAGGCTGTCACGTACAGCACCGCCGACGAGATATATTTTCACAGGCAAGATTCGGCTAATGTGTCATGAACATAGCTTATCACGCTCATTAAGATGATGGATAAAGTCGTCGCGAGATATTTGCGCACTTATCTGTCACATTGATGTTGCAGATATTTTGACAATAACATTGGGACGCTTTAACGTGGGGCGTTATTTTTAAATTAGGATGATTGGTGGTATGTACAAGGCCTTTTACGGACTCAGCGATAACCCTTTTTCAATTGCACCCAATCCCCATTATTTATTTCTGAGTGATAGGCACAGAGAGGCGTTAGCCCATTTAACCTATGGGTTAGGGGAAACGGGCGGCTTTGTGTTGTTAACAGGGGAAGTCGGTACGGGTAAAACAACAGTATCTCGTTGTTTGCTTGGGCAATTGCCCGACAATACCGATACTGCTTTTATCCTTAATCCGTCGTTAACTGAGCTTGAATTACTCGCAACGCTTTGTGATGAGCTTAAGATTTCCTACGGCGATAATCCTACACTCAAGCAATTGACTGATCACTTGAGCCGTTTTTTATTGGCAAATCACAGCAAAGGTCGTAATACCGTGCTCATTATCGATGAAGCACAGCATTTACGTCCTGAGGTGCTGGAGCAATTGCGTCTTCTGACCAATTTGGAGACGGACACTAAGAAGTTACTGCAGGTGATTTTAATCGGTCAGCCGGAATTACAGCTGTTATTGAAGCGCCAAGAATTGCGTCAGTTAGCCCAGCGGATCACGGCTCGTTATCATTTATTGCCGCTCAATGAAGATGAAATCGCCCTCTATGTGCTGCATCGTTTGCAAGTGGCAGGGCGGTTTGAGCCTTTATTCACCCGTAAAGCCGTTAACGTTTTGCAGAAATACAGCGGCGGCATCCCTCGATTAATTAACCTTTTATGTGAACGTTCACTGATGGCAGGCTATGCACAATCGCGGGTGCCCATAGATCATCATATGGTGCGGCAAGCCGCGGCTGAAGTATTAGGTGAAGAAGAACCGACTCAAAATAGGTATCTGTGGCCGACAGCAACCGCTGCGGCGTTATGTGTTGCGTTTGGTGTGTCTTATTGGTTATTTACTGATAAGTCAGTCAATACGGCGCCAGCGTCCAATTTGGTTACTGAGTCTGTGCCAACAAATGTGGCGTCATTAAATGCTCAAACCTTGGGTGGTGAAGGCGTCGCTGATAAGTCAGTAAAACCGACTAATCAACCAAGCGGTCAGACTTCCATTCCCGATCCTAATCAACGTCTGTTAAACGAGGCGATTAATCAGAGTCGCAATATCGATACTGCTTTTGCAGGTTTGTTTAGCGTGTGGGGCAAAGTGCCCTATAAAGGCTTGACGGCTTGCCAATCGGCGGTTGAGCAAGGATTAGCTTGCTATCAACAGCAGGGTAACTGGATGTCACTGACTCGGCTTAATTATCCGGCTGTCGTGTATTTGGTTGATGACAAGCAACAAGATTTTTATGGTGCAGTGCTTGCGGTAGAGGGGGAACAATTACTGATGCAACTGGGTGAGCAGCAACTTTGGGTTGATAGAGCTTGGTTTAATCAACATTTCAGTGGCACCTTCGAAATATTATGGCAAGCACCTAATTTGCCTATGATGGATATCAGTCAAAAATCGAGTCCTGGTCAATTACAGTGGTTAGAGAATGCGTTAGCACATGTGAATGGTCGTAGCCCCCGTCGGGTTAATCAATTTGATGTGCAATTGGAAAATGATCTTAAAACCTTCCAAAGTCAGCATGGATTAAAAGCCGATGGTATTGCAGGGAATCAAACATTAGTGAGATTAAATTTGTATTTAAGTCAGCAAGGCCCACGGTTAACTGATGATGGGGGGCGCAGCTGATGTCCATTTTACTCGATGCCGTAACCCGCAATAAACAACAGCAACAATCACCGTTACCTGATGCTGTGATGACGCCAAGGGCGAATTATCCACAGCCACGTAAATCGGGTGTGCCGATAGGAAAACTGTCTATATTAGTCGTTGCAGTTGCCGCTGGAATTGGTGTGGCTTGGGGATTAAGCGTTTGGGATAAAACTCGACCTCCCCAAAGTGATACTGTGGCAGTGGCTAACATACTGCCATCAACTTCATCATTGCCACCCTCGACTGGGATTAAAAATGAGCTTCAGTCTACGGTAGGAGCTGCCTCTGAGCTCCAAGTTGAGCCCAGTGCTGCTTCAGGTGTTCGGCTTGCTGGGAAAGTGGCGCTTCCTCGGACGCAGACTTTACCCGAGCTAACGGTATCGCCGCAATTTCAGGCTGAGACTGTAGTATCAAATGCGCCTGAAATGAATGCTAGCGCGAATATAACGACCAATTCTGTTGGTATGCCAGCTCAAAGTGATAGCAATTCGGGTTTTAGTGATTCAAGCTACGCAGATTATATGTCGACGTCAGCCCAAGTCGATGCGGCAAGTCAGGAAGCGGTTGTGCCAGCAGAGACGCAATCACAGCAGCCTATGATGTTAGGCGCTAATGCCAATGAGTCGGGTCTAGCGAGTCTTGAAGCCCTGCGTCAGCAAGTCAGTGCCGCGGCGGAAGATGTCGGTTTAGAGACCAATAAAAGTCGCGATGAAGATAAGTTAGTGGCTTCCTTTCAAAATGCATTAAAGGATGTGGAATATGTTAATGCTGCAGAGACGAATGTCACTGAAGCTAAATTAGATCCGATCCCCAAAACTGCTGTGGATGAAATTCCGAAATACGGCCAATTACCTGCAGGTCTGCAATTACAAGTGCCTGAATTTAATATCGTTGCTCATGTTTATTCCAGCGACCCTGCCCAGAGATGGCTGAATGTAGACGGTGCTGAGTTACAAGAAGGGGATATGATTGCTGGTAAGCTGAAAATCATCTCTATTCGTCCAAGGGACATAGTGTTAGATATTCAAGGAACCCAGTTTAAAGTGCCCGCAATCTAATCAGGTATTACGATAAGTCATGCTAGCGGTTATTTGTGGTAACAATAAATAAGTAGTTGATAAAAAAGGCGCACTAGGCGCCTTTTTTGATCTTAGTGAATCTCAACTTAATCAAACAGTCTGTTGGCTAAGAATAGGGTCAGTGCGTAACCGACGCTGTAGCAGAGGAAAAGTGCAGGAACATATTTCAAGTAACTCACAAAAGTCAGTTCTTTTACTTTACTCATGGCTACAATACCTGATGCTGAACCGATAATCAGCAGTGAACCACCTACCCCGACGCTGTAAGTCAAGCCAAGCCATTCAGGAGTACTCAGCACTGGATTGGCTTTTAACAATGCCGCCGTTAGCGGTACGTTATCAATTAAGGCTGAGCCCATACCCGTGACGAAGTTAGAGATGTTTGGATTAAACTGAGTATAAGCTTCAGTCAACATGTCTAAGGTGCCAATTTCTTTAAGCATACCAACGAGCAGTAAAATACCTAAGAAGAACAACAGGGTGTCGTATTCAACTTGGCGAATATACTCTAGGATCTTGATTTCTTCTTTATCACTGCGCGTGGTATGGCCAATCAGGAACATAATTGATAGACCCGTTAAGAAGGTTAACACTGGCGGGATACCAAACAATATGTTGAGTAGCATGGTCATTAAAATGGTGCAGAAGAAGACGAGGGCAATCAATACATCAACGGTTTGATAAGTATGTTTGATTGGCGTCGTGCTCACAACACCTTCGGCTTTGAGTGAGAACAGGGTTGCCAGTAAAATCACGCTCACGGCCGATGGGATAAATAACATCAGCAGTTCAGACATATGCACATGTCCAGCTAAGAAGATCATCAGTGTCGTCACATCGCCAGTGATCAGGGCTACACCGCCTGAGTTCACCGCGAATATAATCAACACTGCCATTCTACGGCGCATTTGCTTGTCGAGTTTAAAGGTGGTTAATAAACCTAAAGACACTAAAGTCGCGGTGACGTTATCACAAAATGCTGAGAGCACGAGTGCGAATAGGGCGACTTGGATCATTAACATACGCACTGATACTTTCTGCGGAAACAGCTTTTGCACCATGATTTGGATCATACCCTTAGCATTCAAATATGCTACGAAGGTCATGGTCGACATCAGAAAGAGCCAAAGTGTGGCAATCTCGAGCAAATTTTCATTGAGCTGATGGGCAACGATTTTCTCATTAGCCGGTTCCCCTGCAGCCATAAACAGCGCTACCCAAGAGATACAACCAAAGAATAAGGTGGTTTTTGCTTTATTAAGGTGGGTCACTTCTTCGAAAATAATACTGAGCAATGCGAGCACGGCCAGTAAGATGAGAAAGGTATTTAACATAACTGCAATTCCAACTGCTGTTTTGATGTCGTAGGGCGACTTGAGTCAACCTAAAGATTGGGCATATCAAGGCTAAATTAAGCTAGCCGTGTTAGCGCGTGCGGATCAGAACATAATGGGCTAGAGAACGCAACTGTTAGCTGTAACTCAATTTAATGCTTCTTTGTGATGTCCATCTCATGCTTTTTGGTTGCTAATTAGTTTTATATATTGGTTATTGTGATTATTGCAGCGTTATTAACTGTATTGTTTGATTTGATTACCGCGTTAAAAGTGAGATCTACGATTAAAGTCTAAGCAGTTAGTTTGCATATTCTTCAATTAATTTTTATTCAGGTCGATATTCCTGAATTGTCATGCCTATGTAGGCAGGCATTTTTAATGCTTGCCTTTTGAATGAGTGCCACTCGGAAGTAGAGTGCTCTTAGCACTCAGTCCCGCAGAATTCTGCGTCTTGAGCTTGTTTGGGTATCAATAATGGATATTGTGTTTTTGAAGTAGAGGAAAATGAGATTTGTTATCCGGAGTCTTTTGCTTTTAGGCTCACTCGTTTGGTTAATATATTGTGGCAAGCAGCTTATTGCGCTGGGCGTGATGGGGTGGCCTTAGCACGTTATTGAGCATATCAACTTGACCTTACAATTCATGGAGGCTGGGATAATATTTAAATCGGCTTTAGGTTCTAAAAAGTCTGATCGTTATTAAAGCGACACAAAGCTAACTAACCTGAGATCGGTTTAACAAGCCATAACTGTAATAGCATTAAACTCTGCGTTAGTGAGGTTCAGTTGTGGCTTA
>NZ_JADWMP020000033.1:0-42260 GCF_015767295.1 Shewanella sp. DW31 | reverse complement strand
GCGTAATTCAGGCTATAGCCTCAAGGAACAATCACCACCGCCAGAGGCGGTGGTTTTGGGATGACAATAAAAAAGAGGCTTATAGCCTCTTTGTTATTGTCGATTAAACAGTACACAGATTTAACGTAATTCGGCTGGCACAGCAAAAACAGTGTCTTCTTTACGCCCTTCAACTTCAGTCACAACACTAGGGGCAAGTTTAGCGATTGCTTGAACCACTTGTTGGACTAAGACCTCGGGGGCTGAAGCTCCTGCGGTGACGGCTACACGTGTAACATTATCAAACCAACTAGACTCAACATCATCTGCAGTATCCACTAGATAAGACTGAGTTCCTGTTTTCAATGCTAGCTCGCGTAAACGATTAGAGTTAGAGCTGTTCTTTGAGCCAACAACAATCAACAAATCAACGTCTGCAGATAAATTGCGTACCGCATCTTGACGATTCTGCGTTGCATAACAAATATCGTCTTTTCGCGGACCTTCTATAGAGGGAAACCTTTTCTGTAACGCAACAATAATGTCCAAAGTATCATCTACAGACAAAGTAGTTTGTGTCACGAAGCAGAGATTATTGGGATCGCGCACTTCCAAAGCTTCAACATCAGCAGGCGATTCAATCAGATAAACTCCACCATTAGGATTATCGTATTGACCCATAGTACCCTCGACTTCAGGGTGCCCTTCATGGCCAATCAGGATGCACTCAATACCTTTGCGGCTGGCACGCGTCACCTGAAGATGTACTTTAGTCACTAAAGGACACGTCGCATCAAAGACTCTCAGCCCTCTCGCCTTAGCTTCTTGTCTCACCGCTTGAGATACACCATGGGCACTGAAGATAACAATGTTGTTATCCGGCACTTGATCTAACTCTTCGACAAAAACCGCACCGCGATCCTTCAGATTCTGCACGACATAGCGGTTATGCACGACTTCATGGCGAACATAAATAGGCGGCGAAAATAATTCCAACGCCCGTTCAACAATACTGATAGCACGATCAACACCCGCACAGAAACCTCGCGGGTTAGCGAGCATAATGTTTAAACTTGGGCTAGTAGGATCGAGTTTCATCTTAAAATACCTTTACTACGTCCAGTTCAAAAGTGATCTTGTGTCCTGCCAGAGGATGATTAAGATCGACTGTGATGGAATCACCCGCAACATCACGGACAATACCTGGGATCTCACTACCACCAGGGCCTGCAAAACTCACAATCACGCCAGCCTCTAAACTCATGTCAGCCGGAAAACGGCTTCGATCTAGATAATGGATAGCATCAGGATTGGATTCGCCAAAGGCATCAATCGCTTCAAGCGTGAAACTGTGCTTATCACCTTCAGCAAGCGTCACCAGCTGCGCCTCAAATGCAGGACTTAAAGTACCATCACCCACATTTAATCGAGCCGGTTTACCCGAGGCTTTAGTGCTATCGGCAGTTGAGCCATCAGCAAGCACAATGTTCATGTGGCATAATAATGAACGTGTCACAGTCACTTTTTAACCCCTTCAGCGCTATCAGCTTCAGACTTATCGCTTACAAATGCATCCCAAATAATCAGCACTGCACCGACACAAATAGCAGCGTCGGCAATATTGAATGCTGGATAATGGCTCTTATTCCAGAAGAAATCGATAAAATCAACCACGAAACCATGCATCAATCGATCGACTAAATTACCTAAAGCACCACCAATCACTAAGGTGTAAGCTAGATTCAGTTTCCACAAAGAAGACGATTGCTTACGCAACCACACAGTTAATAACGTACTGAATCCAATCGCAACAATCGTAAACAGCCAGCGCTGCCAACCTCCAGCTTCACTTAAAAAACTAAAAGCTGCACCATAGTTACGTACATAAGTGAAATTAAAGAAGGGCAATAATTTCACTGATTCATACAAATCAAAATTGGCTAAGACCCATTGCTTAGATAGCTGATCGGCTAAAAACACCAATACAGCTACCCAATACCAACGTAAGCCACTGTCTTTCCAAGTTAATGGCATACAGATCCTTTACGCAAACTGACGAACTTCGCCGTCACCTTCAATATTGGTTACGCAGCGAGTACAAAGTGTTGGGTGAGCCTCAATAGTACCAACCTCTTCTCTGTGGTGCCAACAACGCTCACACTTTTCGGCAGTGCTTGAAGCAACCACTAATTTCAATGATGCCAACTCAGTCTCAACCGCTTCCAATGTCGCATCGGCTAAAGGCAATACTTTGGCTTCAGAAGTCAACAACACAAATCTCAGCTCATCGCCGATATGGGTTAATTGCTCAGTCAAGGTAGCATCCGCAAACAAGGTCACTTCAGCTTCTAATGAGCCACCGATACGTTTGTCGCGGCGAGCTTGTTCAATCACTTTGTTGACTTCATTACGCACGGTTAGCAACTGCTGCCAATAGTCATCGCTCAAATCAGTCGCTAAGGTGACTGATTTCAAGCCTTGATACCATTCTTGGGTAAAGACATAAGCATCACGCTCGCCAGGCAGTAATTGCCATACTTCGTCAGCAGTGAAGCTTAGAATTGGCGCAATCCAACGCACCATGGCCTCAGAGATCAGATACAGCGCCGATTGACAACTACGGCGTGCATGGCCTTCTTGCTTAGCCGTATATTGGCGATCTTTAATGATATCCAAATAGAAACTGCCTAACTCAACCGAGCAGAACTGCATCAGTTTTTGAGTCACTATATGGAAGTTATATTGATCATAGGCTTCGATGATTTCCTGTTGTAGCGCAGCGGCACGACGAACAACCCAACGATCTAACGCCACCATATCTTCAACGGCCACTAAATCCTTAGCGGGCTCGAAACCGTTTAAGTTGGCTAATAAGAAACGCGCAGTGTTGCGAATACGACGATAGGCATCGGCACTGCGATTTAAGATTTCGTCTGAAACCGTCATCTCACCGCTGTAATCTGTTGCCGCAACCCATAAACGCAGAATGTCGGCGCCTAATTTGTTGGTTACCGTTTGTGGTGCAATCACGTTACCAATAGATTTTGACATCTTACGGCCTTTACCATCAACGGTAAAACCGTGGGTAAGCACTTGCTTATACGGTGCTTTGCCATTCATTGCGGTTGAAATCATCAAAGATGACATAAACCAACCGCGATGTTGATCGCTACCTTCAAGATACAAGTCAACCCCGTGTCCGTGGAATTCAGGACGTGCGGCTACCACTGATGAGAAGGTTGAGCCAGAGTCATACCAAACGTCCAAAGTATCAGTGACTTTACGGTATTGTTCCGCTTCATCACCCAGCAATTCTGCGGTATCAAGATCCCACCAAGCTTGGATACCCTGCTGTTCGATACGATTCGCCACGCGTTCCATCAGCGACACGCTATCAGGGTGTAACTCTTCGGTTTCTCGGTTCACAAACAGCGTGATAGGCACACCCCAAGTACGTTGGCGTGAGATACACCAGTCAGGGCGGTTTTCAACCATTTTTTCGATACGACTTTGACCCCAATCAGGGATCCATTGGGTTTGTTCGATTTCTTTCAATGCTTGCGTGCGTAGGCCGTGGTTATCCATAGATATGAACCACTGCGGTGTCGCACGGAAGATGATCGGTGTTTTGTGGCGCCAGCAATGTGGGTAGCTGTGACGGTAAGCCACGTGATTCAGCAAGGCACCTTTTTCTCTCAGCAAAGCTACGACGTTATCGTTAGCTTTAAAAACATGTTGCCCAGCAAAATACTCAGTATCAGGCTTGTATACACCGTTGTCGCCAACAGGGTTTGCGACTTCTAAGCCGTACTTTTGACCAACAACAAAGTCGTCTTGACCGTGACCTGGGGCAGTATGAACGATACCGGTACCCGCATCAGTAGTGACGTGATCACCTAAAATTGCAGGCACATCAAAATCCAAGAACGGGTGATTAAAGCGGACAAGCTCAAGCGCGGCGCCTTTGGTTGTACCAAGCACAGTATGGCTTTCGATGTTATAGCGAGTCAGGCAAGATTCAACCAAGACTTCAGCTAAAATAAGCGCTTGCGTCACACCGTCTTTTTCGAATTCGACTAAGCTGTAATCCAGCTCAGGACTCAAAGACAAGGCGCGGTTCGCTGGTAGCGTCCATGGCGTGGTCGTCCAAATTACCATAGAGACAGGATGTGAGTAATCGCTTACCCCAAACTTAGCCGCAACGGCTTTACTGTCAGCGGCGACAAACGCCACATCGATTGCGGGTGATGTCTTATCTTCATATTCGACTTCGGCTTCGGCTAACGCTGAACCACAGTCGGTACACCAATGCACAGGTTTGACGCCTTTATGCAAGTGACCACTCTCAATCACTTTCGATAAAGAACGAACAATATTAGCTTCCGTCGAAAAATCCATTGTTAAGTACGGATTTTGCCAATCACCCAACACACCTAAACGGATAAAGTCTTCACGTTGGCCGTTAACTTGCTCTGCAGCGTATTTACGGCATTCTTCACGGAATTCTGCTGCAGTGATTTTTTGACCTGGCTTACCCACTTTTTGCTCAACTTTCAGCTCAATAGGCAAACCATGGCAATCCCAACCTGGTACATAAGGTGCGTCAAAACCAGACATAGTTTTTGACTTAACAATAATGTCCTTGAGGATTTTATTAACTGAGTGACCAATATGAATACTGCCATTCGCATACGGTGGGCCGTCATGCAAAATGAAGGGAGTACGGCCAATTCGGCTATCACGGATCTGTTGATACAAACCGTCTTTTGTCCAGCGCTCTAACATCTCTGGCTCGCGATTTGCCAAATTACCACGCATCGGAAACTCTGTTTCCGGCAAATTCAAAGTAAATTTATAGTCGCTCATTGATCCTATACCGTTAATTAAACTGATAAATTTCAGCCTGCATCATTACCAAATAAAGCTCTGGCTTCATTTGCATCATTTAAAATCTGTTTTTTTAGCGCATCCAATGAGTCAAAAGGTTGCTCATCTCGGAGTTTAGCTACCAACTCGACTTCAACATGTTTGCCGTAAATGTCACCTTCAAAATCAAAAAGATGCACCTCAAGCTGACACACTTGACCGTTCACTGTCGGGCGAAACCCAATATTGGCGACGCCCTCATAAATATCGCTGTTATCCCAATAACATTTAACCGCAAACACACCGCGTACCGGCACAACATTGCGCTTTAAGGCGATATTCGCGGTGGGAAAACCAATTGTGCGGCCAATTTTTTGCCCATGCGCTACACGGCCACTCAAGGTAAAAGGATGTCCTAATAGGCGTCTCGCCTGTTCAAGATTGCCCTTCGCCAATTGTTCACGCACAGCAGTCGAGCTCACTCTTTGCGAGCCCAGCATAAAACTTTGAGTGCTGACCACAGTAAAGCCATATTGGATACCCGCCTGCACTAGCATTTCAAAATTGCCTTTACGGCCTTGACCAAAACAAAAATCATCACCGACGACGAGGTATTTGACACCCAGTTTGCGGACCAACAATTCTTCAATAAAATGCTCTGCAGGTTGATTAGCAAAAGTGCGATTAAAGTTAACACACACTAACCGCTCAACCCCGAGTTCATCGAGTAAAATGACTTTATCACGTAATAAACTTAAACGAGCCGGCGCGTTGTCGCCGCTAAACAATTCTTGCGGCTGAGGCTCAAACGTCATTAATGTCGATGGCAGCGATAACTGCTTCGCCTTCTGCACTAAATTCGCAATCACTTGTGCATGACCACGATGGACGCCGTCAAAATTACCTATAGTCAATACACACCCGTGGTGGGATGACAAAATGTTATGTATACCGCGGATTAATTCCATAACGTTAGACAACTGCCAAGCGCAAATCGGCTGATTATATAACAGCTAGCGATGAGAATCAGCAATCAAGCTCCTCGTTTAATTGACCAAGGACGAATTCCGAGCAAAAGCAGACACAATAAATAACTGACTGCCCCAACTAAAATTAAGCCTATCAAGGCTTTCGCACGATCGAACAAATGCCAATCTAACCAAATTTGTTGTGAAGGCAAAAAGTAATACAAGACTACCACCATCAAGGCTGTAGAGACCACGGCTTTAGCAAAAAACACCATAGTCGGCCTAGAAACACGATAAACGCCAGCTAAATGCAAGCCTCGGTATAGTAATGTGGCGTTAAGCAATGCTGACATCGAAGTCGCAATCGCCAGTCCAACATACCCAAAAGGAATAGCAAACAGCAAGTTAAAGCCCATGTTTGTGATCATGGCAATAATGCCATAACGCACAGGTGTTTTGGTATCTTGACGAGAGTAATAGCCAGGAGCAAGCACCTTAATCAACATAAAGCTAAGCAAACCACTGCCATAAGCCATCAAACTATAGGAAGCCATTTCAACATCATGCAATGAAAAAGCGCCGCGCATAAATAATACCATCAGCATGGGCTTTGCGAGCACGATCAACCCCATCATAGCCGGTAGACCTAGCAGTAGAATCGCTTTAATCCCCCAATCCATCGTCTTGCCAAAGCCCGCACTTTCGTCATTCACATGGTTTCGTGACAACGCAGGTAAAATCACAGTAGCAATCGCGATCCCAAACAATCCTAAGGGGAATTCGAGTAAACGGTCGGCATAATAGAGCCAACTTATTGAACCCGTCATCAAAAAACTGGCGATAAATGTATCAAATAGCAGGTTAATCTGTGAGACAGACACGCCAAACAATGCTGGGATCATCAAAGTTCTGATTTTCACCACGCCTGGGTGATGCCAGCCCCAAGAAGGCTTGACGAGCGCATTTTCACGCAATAAAAAGGGAATTTGAAATAGGAACTGAATCAAACCACCACAAAAAACGCCCCAAGCCAAGGTAATCTCAGGCTGGGTCGATGTAGGCGCATAGAAAATAGCCGCCGCAATAATTGCCACATTGAGAAAAACGGGTGTAAAAGCCGATACCGCAAAACGGCCTCGGGTATTTAAAATTGAGCCCGCTAATGCCGTAAATGTGATAAACCACAGATAAGGAAAAGTAATTTTAAGCACAACGGTAGCGAGTTCAAATTTAGCACCATCTGGCTCGTTGTTAAGCCAAGCGATGAACCAACCACCACCGAATAAAGCTGACAACACAGGTGATGCAACCACCCCCAAAAGGGTCACTATTGTCACTAGTAAACCTAATGTGCCCGCAACTTTACTCAATAAATCACGAGTCTCTTCTGCGGTATGTTTCTCTTGGTACTCAGTTAAAACAGGTACAAACGCCTGTGCAAAAGCCCCTTCAGCAAACAAACGGCGTAAAAAATTAGGAATTTTATTTGCAAAGAAAAACACATCAGCACTTGTCCCTGCGCCCATCAAATTAGCAACAACCACATCCCTAACTAGACCTAAAACTCGGGATATCAATGTCATAGCACTAACAATCAGGCCAGATTTTAATAATTTTCTACTCAAACGTCCCCCAGACCCATATCGAATTGATTAGGTGATACATCTCAAAAAATCGATTCAGGCTCTGTCACACTGCGGTAATAGCTGCTAGAATTGCGCCACATATTACACGAGTTGGGTCGAAGATAGCCAAGGCAGGTTGGATTAATTTATCTTTATGATGAATATTCAATCATAGTCATTGACAAAGTGACTAAATGCAGGCATATTCCTCGGCCTTTAAAAGTATCAAATCCAGTTTTTAGGAGTTGCACCTTGGCTAATAGCAAGTCTGCAAAGAAGCGCGCGCTTCAATCTGAAAAGCGTCGTCAGCATAACGCCAGCCGTCGCTCAATGTTACGTACATACGTTAAAAAAGTAATCGCTGCAATTAAAGCAGGCGATCACAAAACAGCAACAGAAGCTTTTGCTGTTGCACAACCAATCGTTGACCGTATGGCGACTAAAGGTCTTATTCACAAGAATAAAGCCGCTCGTCAAAAGGCACGTTTGAACGCTAAGATCAAAGCAATCGCTGCTTAATCTATAACATAGCAAATGAAAAAAACCGGCAATTGCCGGTTTTTTTATATCTGAAAAACACTATTAATGACAATAAATGTTGTTCAATAAGTGAATCATCTCCCGTACTTCATCACTCTTGAGTGAATAAAATACCGTTTGCGCTTCTTTGCGTGTGGTTACTAAATTATCTTTGCGTAACCAAGCAAGATGTTGTGATAGTGCCGATTGACTTAAGCCTAATTTTTTATTCATTTCGCCAACGCACATTTCTCCTTCATTCAATAAATAACAAAGAATAAATAAACGGCGTTCGTTCGCGAGTGCCTTTAATAGCACTACGGCATGATCGGCTCGCTCCTGCATTAATTCAATATTCATTACGCACTTTCTCTCCTAAAACTAACCCCTGCGCTAATATAGCGTCGCCTTACGGATATAGTCGGGACATAAAGCACACTTTTTGCTAGATTGTTTTTAAAAATGGGACATGCTTAATAAAAATAAAGGAAATCTAATGAAGCCCTATCAAACTACACTTCTCTCGAGTCTTTTAATCGGGAGTTTAAGTGCGTGCCAAACTCAAGTAGAAACTGCCCCTAGTGAAGTCATTCAATTACAACAGGCAGCATTATCTTCGCAATTAAGCTATGACTTAGTCGAGTCACTCACGGTTGAAGTGGGTCCAAGACTTGCTGGAAGCCCAAAAGATATCCTCGCCGTTAACTGGGCGATAAATAAACTGACCAGCCTTGGTTTTGACCGTGTTTATAAAGAAGCCGTACAAGTGCCAATTTGGGAGCGCGGTGAAGCCAAAGCCAAAATCACCGTCCCTGTAGAACAGCCGTTGGTCATTACTGCGCTTGGTGGCAGTATTGCGACTCCTGCTGGAGGTATACAAGCTAAAATCGCGCGCTTTGATAGCCTAGAGGCATTACAACAAGCCAAGCCTGAAGAGGTGCAAGGTAAGATTGTTTTTATTGACCAAAAAAACAGAGCGCCATATCACTGGTGAAGGTTATGGTAAAAGCGTTGGTGGCCGCTCGAAAGGGGCAGTCGCTGCAGCACAAAAAGGCGCAGTTGCTATCGTGATCCGCTCTATTGGCACAGATCATGACCGCATGGCCCATACTGGCATCATGCGCTACCAAGATGGCGTGCCTAAGATCCCCGCGGCTGCCATGTCAAATCCCGATGCTGATTTGGTTGGTGCATTGCTAAAACGCGATCCTAATGCCCTGCTCGAATTGCATATGTCGCCAAAAAACTTAGGTTTTAATACTTCTTACAATGTCATTGCCGAAGTAACGGGCAGTAGTAAGCCCAATGAAATAGTGCTCATTGGTGCTCATTTAGATTCCTGGGATGAAGGTACTGGCGCGATTGATGATGGCGCTGGTGTCGCCATTGTGACGGCTGCAGCCAAGCATATTCAAGATCTCGTGATAAAACCCGCTCGCACAGTTAGAGTCGTGCTATATGCCGCTGAAGAAGTTGGGCTCATTGGCGGTAAAGCGTATGCAGAGGCTCATAAAGCGGAATTACCGCTGCACTACATAGCTGCAGAGTCTGATTTTGGGGCCGGTAGAATTTATCAAATCGACACTAAAGTGAATGAGAACATATTCACAGAAGTACAGCAAGCGCTCAGCCCTATGTCATTCAATGGCGTTGCACTGGGCAATAACCAAGCTTCAGGCGGGCCAGACGTGTCTATGCTCCCCGCCTTAGGTGTTCCAGTTGCATCTTTGAGGCAAGATGGCCACGATTATTTTGATTACCATCACACACCGAATGATACCTTAGATAAAATCGACCCTGCCGCATTGGCTCAAAACGTCGCCGCCTACGCACAATTTGCTTATATCATGGCAAATTCAACGGTGACATTAACGCCTTTAGTCACCCAATCTGAAAAATAGGCCATCAATGATATAGAGAACAGCATTAGCTGTTCTCTATCAATTAACATCTTATCGATATTTCGCTATTGCTCTTCACGTAAAAACGTTGGATTTGTTAGGGAACTCTGCTCTTCACTATAATAATAACCAGCAACATTAAATGCTTTTAATTCATCTAAAGTGTTAATTTGATGCGTAATGAGATATCTCGCCATCATGCCTCTAGCACGCTTAGCAAAAAAACTGATCACTTTATATTGACCATTTTTACAATCTTTAAATATGGGTGAAATTAATTGCCCTTGAAGTTTTTTAGGCTTTATTGCTTTGAAATATTCATTAGATGCAAGATTGACAATAATATCACTACTCGTTTCAGCAAGCGTTTCATTTACCGCTTGAGTTAACGTCTCTCCCCAAAACTCATATAGGTTTTTACCTTTAGGATTAGAAAGTGCCGTGCCCATTTCTAAACGATAAGGCATAATTAAATCCAGCGGTCTGAGCAAACCGTAAAGTCCAGATAAAATACGTAGTTGTGACTGAGTTCGAGCAATTTCATCTTCAGACAATGTATCAGCATCAAAGCCAGTATACACATCGCCTCTAAAAGCAAAAATGGCCTGTTTTGCATTATCTAAACTAAAATCTAGCCGCCACTCCCCAAAACGTGCCGCATTTAAACCCGCAATTTTATCGCTCACTTTCATTAAAGTGGCGATGTCTGTAGGGGTCAATTGCCGACACACTTGGATCAACTCCTGACTATAAGTTAAAAAATCAGGTTGTGAATACACCTGCGTCAGTGGCGGCTGTTCAAAATCTAAGGTCTTCGCCGGCGAAACCAATATCAACATCAAAAACTCCCAACAGAAACAAAAATATATGCCTATGATACTGAACGAGCATAAAAAACCACGCTTTAACAGCGTGGTCTTTTCGATTACAACAATCAGTAATGCCTATTGTCGATGCGCTAGGCTAATTAAAGCTTTTTAGCCGGCACAAGACTGGTATCTTGCCAAATATCATCATCAAGCTGATCCATCAACTCAGGAAATTTACTACGATCGAATTCTGGAGTCTTACCCGCTTTGATCTGTTCGCGATAATCATTGATAACGCGAATTGCCAGACCCGATAATAGTAATAGAGCAACAATGTTTACCGTCGCCATCAATCCCATCGAAACGTCAGCCAAGTTCCACACTAAACTTATCTTAGCGACGGCACCAAACATGACCATGCCAAGCACGCACAAACGGAATAAAGGCAGTGCTTTGGTACTATTTCCCATTAAGTACATCACATTTGTTTCAGCGTATGAGTAATTGGCTATGATGGATGTAAAGCAGAATAAGAAAATAGCCACCGCAATAAATGCGCCCCCCCAGTCGCCAACATGTGCAGACATGGCATTAATGGTTAATCGAATCCCATCATCACTCGAGCCAATATCCCCTGATAGCAGGATTATCGCAGCCGTTGCAGTACAGATAACGATAGTATCCGCAAACACGCCCATCATCTGCACAAAACCTTGGGATGCTGGATGATTAGGGTTAGGCGATGCACTTGCCGCAACATTCGCCGCACTGCCCATGCCCGCTTCGTTCGAGAAAAGTCCACGAGCAATACCCGCTTGCATTGCCTGCGCGACAGTATAAGCCACGCCGCCAGCGGCAGCCTCTTGCCAACCAAAAGCACTTTTCACAATTAAGCTAATAATCGCAGGTAATTGTTCTAGGTTAAAAATAACGATAATGAAGGCTACAAGAATGTAGGCTAAGGCCATAATGGGGACAAGAAATTCAGATACTCGCGCGACTTTACGTAGACCACCGACAATCACAAATCCACTGGCAATCACTAGCCCAATCCCTACATAGGTTGGATTAAAACCAAATACTCGCTCCATGGCACCGGTAATAGTGTTAGCTTGTACTGCATTGAATACTAAACCAAAAGCAATGATCAAAAAGACAGCAAATAAAATGCCCATCCATTTCTGACCCAATCCTTTTTCCATGTAGTAGGAAGGACCACCGCGAAACTGGCCATTATGATCTCGGACTTTATAAACCTGCGCTAAGGTTGATTCAACCATAGCAGTCGCCATACCTAAAATAGCGATAAGCCACATCCAAAATACTGCACCTGGACCCGCTGCACCAATAGCAACAGCAACACCGGCCATATTACCAGCACCGACGCGGGCAGCCATACTTGTACAAAAGACTTGAAATGAAGAAAGACCGCTATCGCAACCTTGCCGACTCATGGTCATAACTTTGATGGAATGTTTAAAGTGGGTTAACTGAATAAAGGCAAGTCTAATAGTGAAATAGAGACCAGCTCCTACTAGTCCATATACTAACAACTTACCCCAAAGTAGCGCATTCAAAAAATTAACTATGGTTTCTAACATATTATTTTACTTCTTCCCGTAGCAAATGCTCCTCTAATTGCAATTAAAGGTACAACATCTGTGGTGAATGAATCCTTCCAAGTTAAAGGTAAGAATTTCGGTAGATTTATTTTTTCAAATTATCCTTCCGTGAATTTACAACATCACGGCTACCGAATTCAACGCAGCAAAATAGCACAGTATTCGAAATTGCTCATGTGATCAAGCTCGCGTTTGCACAGTTAAACGTCATTGACATCACGCCTTACAACACTAGCTAAGCTACTGTTAAAGCTAGATTAACAAAAGTTATAAGTTGCGCTATTATATTTAACAGCAAAAACAACTTTTAAAATTTGGATGTAGGGCACATTTTTGTAATAAAACTACAAATATAGTAACCCCATAGAAACTTCAATCATCTCTTGTTTGTTTTAGTGAGGCTTAACATGACACAAATACATGAAATCAATGCTCTGAAAAAGTATGTCAGAGCGACAAACTTTCTTGCGACCTCGCAAATTTACCTCAAACAAAACGTCTTACATAAACGTCCACTTGCCCATACTGATATCAAGCCACGTTTACTTGGCCATTGGGGCACCTGCCCAGGTATTAACTTTGTCTATGCCAACATTAACCGCTTGATAGTGAAGCATAACCGCTCTTTTATCTATTTAGTCGGTCCAGGCCATGGTTTTCCTGCTGTACAAGCAAACTTATTCATTGAAGGCTCTTTAAGTCATTTCTACCCAGAAACTATTCCCTACAATGAAACTGGCATCGAAGATATTTGTAAGAAGTTTTCTGCCGCTTATGGTTATCCTTCACATGCAAACCCTGAAGCACCTGGACAAATTCTTGAAGGTGGCGAATTAGGCTACTCACTATCAGTAGGCTGGGGGGCAGTATTAGATAATCCAGATCTGATCGCAACCGTCTTAATTGGTGACGGCGAAGCAGAAACGGGACCATTAGCCGCATCTTGGTATGCAAACCGCTTAGTTTCACCAGCGACCAGCGGTGCAGTATTGCCAATTGTGCACATTAACGGCTATAAGATTTCCGGTCCTACCCGCATGGGCCGTATGAGCCATGAAGAACTGGATCTTGAATTCCGTGGTCTTGGCTATTTCCCCATCATAGTTGATAACGAATTAGAAGAAGATATCTATGTGCAGATGACAAATGCCATGGATACCGCTTATACCATGATCAATGACATTCAACGTCGAGCACGCAGTGGCGAAGACGTAGTTAAACCAAAATGGCCAGTCATTTTAATGCGCACAGCCAAAGGTTGGACTGGTGTCAGTGAATATAAAGGTAAAAAATTAGAAGGTAACTGCGAATCGCATCAAGTAATCGTCAATAAATGTGCCACTGATAAGGGCCATTTAGATGCACTGGATAATTGGCTTGCCAGTTACGACTTCCAAGAACTCTATCAAATGAATGAAAAAGGCGAACTGATTTTTGATGCCGACATTTGTTCATTAATCCCACCCAAGCAACTTGCCTGTGGCCGTCAACATTTAACCTATGGCGGGGAAGTTGTTAGAGCATTAACCAATCCAGATCTTGAAAAACTCAGCTATGGTCCAGAAGTACCACGTGGTCAACGTGGCTATTCAATGTTAAAAATGGGCGAATGGATGCGCGATGCATTCAAGTTAAACCGCGACCAACGTAATCTACGTATTTTTAGTCCTGACGAAACCTATTCAAATCAATTACAAGCAGTATTTGAAGAAACCGATCGTGCATGGCAGTGGCCAATTGAGAGTTGGGATGAAGATATGTCCCGTGAAGGTCGAGTCATTGAACTGCTTTCTGAAAACTTACTTTTTGGCATGCTACATGGTTACACAGTAACAGGCCGCCACGGCATGCTACCCACCTACGAAGCATTCTCACAAGTTATCTCATCGATGGCCGATCAGTACTGTAAATATGTCTACGCCAGCCAAGGCGTACATTTCCGTAAGCCACTGCCAGCCTGTAATGTCGTATTATCTTCATTACTTGAGCGCCAAGATCATAATGGCTATTCACATCAAAACCCATCTTTCCTTGGGGCTATGCTGGAGAAACATCCAAAAATAATCTCGGCTTACTTACCCGCAGATGCAAACAGCACATTAGTTTATACAGAGCGAGCCTTCGCTGACCGTGACAAACTCAATATTCTGGTTGCAGGTAAAAAAGAATTACCACAATGGCTAAGCTTGGAAGAAGCGCGTAAACAAACAAAAGACGGCGTAATGGTGTGGGATTTTGCCTCAGATGAGAATCCCGATATTGTGCTGGCAGGTTGTGGTGATTATGTCACTCAAGAATGTATGGCTTCTCTAGTATTAATCAGAGAACTCCTTCCAAGGGTGAAAATCCGCTTCGTTAGTGTCACTGAATTAAGCAGTGATGGCTTAGGTAGCCGTAAATTTAAAGAAAAACCTTGGTTAATGGACGAAATATTTACTCAAGATAAAGGCGTGGTATTCAACTACCATGGTTACCCAAATACAATCAAAAAGTTAATTTTTGATTACAAAGGCAGCCGTCGCTTCAGAATTAAAGGCTACGAAGAAGAAGGTTCAACAACAACGCCATTTGATATGGGTGTTCGTAACGGTACATCACGCTATCACCTTGTAATTGATATGGCTTACAAGCTGTTCCAACAGGGTGTTATTGATGAAACTATGCACGTCTCTATTACCACTGATATGCTGCAAAGATTAGTTGACCACCGCAACTATATTAAAGCGAATGGTGTAGACCCAGTGGAAATCGAAAATTGGGTATGGACACGCTAATAGAAACATCTAATTAACATTAGATTGTAATTTAAAGGCATTCTTCGGAGTGCCTTTTTTGCATTAAAAATGCCAGTTACAGAATGGCAACCTTTAAAAGGTTGATCTTAATACTGGAAAAAGTTAACAAACCAAGTGATAATTAACCGCTGGCTAAAATATCAAAGGATCCCCACACTAAGTGCTAGCAATGTTTTGCACAAAACCAGCAAAGCATATTGGTGGAGAATCATAATCAATGGACGTAAATAAAATGATGAAGAACACATTAAAAGTAGTATTACTGACATCTCTGCTTCCACTCGCAGCCAGCGCATCTCAGGAACTTACACCTTGGTATGTTGGTGCCGGTTTAGGCGTTAATAACTATGAGCACGTTGCCACTCAGAACGGTGAAGACAGTCCATACGCTTGGGATGTTTTCGCAGGCTACATGTTCAACGATTACTTCGGTGCTGAAATCGGCTTCCGTGATTTAGGTAATGCAGATTGGAACGCAGCGGGTATCAGCAATGATGCAAGCGTAAAAGGTTCTACACTTGGTCTAGTTGGTATTTGGCCACTAGCTAACCGCTGGAGCCTATCAGCTGAAGCTGGTGCAATGTACTATTCACTCGAAAACAGCCAAAACAATGGTGTAACGTCGAGCAAATACAGTACAAATGATTTTGCTCCATATTTAGGTGCTGGTGTTGGTTATAACTTCACTGACAACTTAAAATTACAAGCTAAATATCGTCGTTATGAAAACTTAAATGATGATTACAATATTGTTGAAGCTGATAGCAACTACTGGGGTCTAGAACTGAGCTACCGTTTCGGAACTCCAGTTGCAGCAGCTCCAGTTGCCGCAGCAGTCGTTGCAGCAGCACCGGTTGATTCTGACAACGATGGCGTTTACGACGACAAAGATCAATGTCCAGCAACACCAGCAACTCACAAAGTTGACTCTGTTGGCTGTACTATCTATGAAAACGTGAAGAACAAAGAAGACGTAGGTTCAATCCAGTTTGCTAACGATTCTGCTGTAGTTAAAAATGTTTACTACAAAGACATCGAAAGATTAGCTAACTATTTGAACAAAAACCCAGCTTTCACTGTTGAAATCGCAGGTCACGCCTCAAATGTAGGTAAACCAGAATACAACATGGAATTGTCTGACAAACGTGCTGACGCCGTTGCCAAGATTCTTGTAGAGAAATATGGTATCAGCGGAAGCCGCGTAACTTCTAACGGTTACGGTGTTACTCAGCCATTGGTTGCTGGTGATTCAAAAGAAGCTCACGCTGCGAACCGTCGCATCGAAGCTATCGTGACTACAACAACAAAACAACCTGTTCTGAAGTAATAGTACTTACTGAAGTAAAAAAGTCGCTGCTTGCAGCGACTTTTTGTTTTTGTGGGGTATACACTAGGACAAGCGACGCCCTCTACTGCAGCCAAGATGATAGCCCGTAGCTCGAGCCATACCTTAATAGACATAAAATTGTCATTTTTGTAATTTTTTTACATTCAAGGTTGGAAAAGTTGGCAAAATCGCTTCTAATAGTCATCAGTGAATTCCGAGTTAAAACTGCTACCTGAGAAGGATGTTTTTCATGGCCAATACATTAGAGCAACTCAAGTTATATACCACTATCGTCGCTGACACAGGCGACATCGAAGCGATTAAACGCTACCAACCTGAAGATGCGACCACTAATCCATCACTCATCTTGAAAGCGGCTCAAATTCCTGAATATGAATCCCTTATAGATAACGCTATCGACTGGGCAAAATCACAAAGTACCGATCTCGTGCAGCAACTTGATGATGCCAGCGACAAACTAGCGGTCAATATCGGCGTAGAAATACTGAAACTCGTTCCTGGCCGTATTTCAACTGAAGTTGATGCCCGTTTATCATTCGATAAAGAAAAATCAATCGCTAAAGCCCATAAATTGGTTCGCCTATATAAAGAAGCGGGTGTAGATAAATCACGCATTCTGATCAAACTCGCTTCAACTTGGGAAGGCATTTGTGCCGCTAAAGAACTAGAGCAAGAAGGCATCAACTGCAACTTAACCCTACTATTTAGCTTTGCTCAAGCGCGTGCGTGTGCCGAAGCGGGTGCTTATCTCATTTCTCCTTTTGTAGGCCGCATACTTGATTGGTACAAAAAAGATACGGGTAAAGATTACAATGCCGTAAATGACCCTGGTGTCATTTCAGTGACTGAAATTTATAACTACTACAAACAACACGGTTTTGACACTGTTGTTATGGGTGCAAGTTTCCGTAATATCGGTGAAATTATTGAGCTAGCAGGTTGCGATCGTCTGACCATTGGCCCTTCTCTATTAGAAGAACTGGCTAATTCGCAAGTTGACATCACACCTAAACTGGTTGCAGCAACGACCACTGTCGCTGCAGAACCCCCATTGACTGAAGCACAATTCCGTTGGGACTTTAACCAAGATCCAATGGCGGTTGATAAGCTTGCCGAAGGCATTCGAAACTTTGCGATAGACCAAGGTAAGCTCGAAGTCATGCTCACGGCTAAGCTCGCGAACTAAGCACTCTGGAGACGGTGAAATGACACTCTTGACCCAAAGCTCAACATGGCAAGCTTTATCAGCACACAGTAAAAATGTTCCGCATATGCGGGAATTGTTTGCAACTGACGCGGCACGTTTCAATAAAATGTCGCTATCAGCCTGTGGTTTATTACTCGATTACTCTAAAAACAGAGCAACAGCGGAAACGCTGGATCTGTTATTTGCGTTGGCAAGCAATAGCCAACTTGAAGCAAAAATCAAAGCGATGTTTGCAGGTGAAATCATTAACACCACAGAGAAGCGCGCCGTACTGCACACAGCGCTTCGTAGTACTGCAGAACAATCGATTATTGCCGAGGGTCAAGACATAGTTCCTGAAGTTCAACAAACTCTAGATAAGATGCAAGAGTTTGTGAACTCAGTGACGTCAGGTCAATGGAAAGGTTACACAGGTAAAGCGATAACCGATATTGTAAGTATTGGTATTGGCGGCTCTTTCCTAGGCCCCAAAATCGTCTCTCAAGCGTTGCGCCCTTATTGGAACCCCGAATTAAATTGTCACTTTGTGGCAAACGTCGACGGGACTTCTATTAGTGAGAAGCTGAAGTTATTGGATCCTGAAACGACCTTGTTCATCATGTCATCCAAATCTTTCGGAACACAGGAAACCTTAACCAATACCCTCACCGCAAGAGACTGGTTCCTGGCGAAAGGCGGTTTGCAGTCTGATGTGGCAAAACACTTTGTCGCAGTCACTTCAAACGTGGCAAAAGCGACAGATTTTGGTATCGATGCAAACAATATTTTCCCTATGTGGGATTGGGTTGGTGGCCGTTACTCTCTCTGGTCAGCGATTGGCTTGCCCATTGCACTTTTGATCGGTATGGATAACTTCAGAGCTCTACTCACGGGTGCGCAACAGATGGATGAGCACTTCGCCACAGCACCACTGACTGAGAATATGCCAGTTATCATGGGATTACTCTCTCTATGGTACGGAAACTTCTTTAATGCTCAGTCCCATGTAGTATTAACCTACGATCATTATCTGCGAGGCCTACCCGCTTACTTCCAGCAGCTCGACATGGAAAGTAACGGTAAGTCAGTCACCTTAAATGGTACTGATGTTGACTACAGCACAGGTCCCGTCATTTGGGGGGGCGAAGGCACTAATGGCCAACATGCCTACCACCAGCTATTACATCAAGGTACCGCACTGATCCCTGCCGATTTCATTATGCCGCTGCAAAGCCATAATCCTATCGGTGAGCACCATGACCAATTAGCGTCAAACTGCTTCGGTCAAACCCAGGCCTTAATGCAAGGTCGTACTTTTGATGAAGCTTTAGCCGAACTTGCTAATAGCACATTATCCGCCACAGAGAAGCAGCTGATCGCTCAACATAAAGTCATGCCTGGTAACAAGCCGAGCAACACCTTACTTATGGATAAGCTCACTCCAAGTACCCTAGGCGCTTTAATTGCCTTGTATGAACATAGAACCTTCGTTCAAGGTGCTATTTGGGATATCAACTCCTTCGATCAATGGGGTGTAGAACTCGGTAAGAATCTCGGTAACGATGTGTTAGCACGCATTGGCGCAGAGCAAGATTCCGATGCTTTAGATGCCTCAAGCAACGCATTGATTAACCTTTATCGACAAGGCAAAATCTAATCGAACAAAAAGCCAGCAATTGCTGGCTTTTTAATTCTACCCCGTTCTTTTTATTAAGTTTTCCTGCTTAACTCCGCTCTACTTCTGCATATAACATCAATGACATATCACTCAAAGTTCATTTCAACTTAACACAAATGAAACATAATTCTTGCACCCTGTTTTAAAAATATGTTATTTAATCGCTGACAAAACATACAACAACAGGAGGTTGCCATGGATCGTTTAGATTATGGTTGTGCGCTAGATGAAGTCGTTGAAAGACCCGATCGTTCGCGAGGCTCCAATAAAAAGCGTAAATGGCGTGAAATCGAAGCGTTAAAAGATAAGCATCGTTTGCTCAAAGAACTCCAAGAAATCGATAATAACTTTAACTACGACATTGATGCTATCCAGTTGTAATTACATGTTTATATGAGCTAGTTATCATTTCAAACATGAATAGAAAAGCGCCCTTCGGCGCTTTTTTTATTTACAACTATTGGAGAAAACAGAATATAAGCGGGGTATGGCCTTACGAGCCGGAGCTTTAAAAACACATCAAAAAAACCAGTAAGTTACGATAAAAACCAACGTCATCAACACCGATAATACTTTACAAATCCCAACCAACTTTGGCTCACGAGACATCGCAGTCAGAATCAAAAATGTGCTCCTGAGCTGTATAAAAACACCAGCTTAAGCCCACAACATGGACCCAATAAACTAAAGAGTATTAGTCAGATGCTGTGAGATAAACCCGTAAATCTTCAAATTCTTTCTGCTCTCGATCCAGAAACAAAGGATCATCGATCAGCGATTTCTGACACTCTAACTCAATAACTTGCCAATCTTGCTCAGTTAAACTTTTGGCTAACAAAGGAAATATTTCCCGTTCCTCCATCTGCATATGTCGCTCTTGCAATGCGACATACTCTGCAAAATCAACAATCAGTTTCTCGCGGGCAACCACAATATCACTGAGGATCAAGTTTAAAGTCGCCATCAAGGTGGCCGAGGATTGAATCACCGACTCATGTTCGGCACTCAATTTATCGATAGTATCGTTCGTTTTATGGGCTAGGTAGTAGGCATAAATAATGTCTTCAATGGGATGATGGCAACGTTCAGCATATCCTTGCATATATTCAACAATATCGCGCACGACGCTGAAGTTGATTGACTCACCTTCGGATAGTTTCATCTGCTTGTTTTTTAAAACATTTAGCAATACAGCTATATGTTTATGATCATGCATGAGTCTTTTAAGCATAATGCCTCCTGAATATGGGTCTGACTATTGATACTAGCCAAGTCGTGAACTAACACCAATATAACAGGCTAAAACCTGTTCACTTTATGACGTTGATCAAGTAAATCACATACCAAACAGTAAACAGAACACAAACATTAGCACGTCTCGGCATATTTCAGGGAAATTTAGCTGTTTATCTCACCACTTTGCGATTTCTAATCACTTTTTTATTCGTAAATACCACAACCACATAGTCATTTGGCAAGCTGATGTAATTGCTGTTGTAGCTTTTTAAACTCAAGTCTTAATACTTGCTGCGATTCGATTAGCTGCGCTTCATCTACATCCTTAACTGCAAGATACGGGTAATCCTTGAGCAGTTTTTGTTCCAGCACGAATGCTTGCTCAGTCTCCTTCGCTTCGATGAGGACTTGTAACCGATGTAAATACTCAGTCAATGACACTTGGTTGATTTCAGCAGGCTCAGATAATTTTGGTGCATTCATAGACCTTGCTGCGATAGCGGGGCTAATTGCATCCTGCTGCTCAGTTGCTCCCAATGCGGCTTTAGCTTGCTGCATTTCCGTCTGTCTTTTATGTTCAGCCACGGCTTCTGTTTGCATGTTTAAAGATTGCATCGCTTCAGTATCAGCCATTCTTGCCATCGTTTGTGGCGCGGGGGCACTCATCACCATAGGACTTGGAACAAGTGTATCTTCGACTTGAGGTCGATTCAGCACCAGCAGACCAACAACAAGCACTAACGATGCCGCGCTCGATAACGCCCAAGGATGGCGTCGCCAGACGGAACTTGGCGCTTCAACGGCGGTTATTTTGCTTTGATGCATTTCAGCTAAGTGAGTTTGCGCCAGCTGTAAGATATCTTGATCGAGTTGCTGCGGTGGAACCTCTAAGGCCTGTTGGCGATACCAAGCCAGCACTTCCTGTTGTAATGCGCGCTCATCAGCACTTGAAGAAGAATTACTCATGACCCGCCTCCTGCCATTTCGCGCTGACACAATCTTTTAGGCTTTGGTAAGCATAACGAATACGGCTTTTAGTCGCTTCTAAGGTCACGCCCGCAATGTCGCTAATGATGGCAGCCGTAAAACCCATTTCAATATTCAGGATAAATGCCTCTTTCTGAACTTGGGGTAACAGTGCGATACAGGTCTTTAGCAATAAGCTCTTTTGCGCTTCTTGCCACTGCACATCGGGCTTATCTTGCTCACCCGCCACAAAAGTATCGAGTCCTGCATCATCTTCATCAGTAGCGACTAAATCCACGGGCTTAACCGCCCGAACATGATCAATCAATAAGTTATGAGCGATACGATATAGCCAAGTAGTAAACTTAGCACTGGCTTCGTAGTTAGCCGCAGCGCGGATCACCCGCCCCCAGGTTTCTTGATACAAATCTTCAGCTAACTGCTTATCACCTAACTGGCGTACAAAGTAGCGATAGAGTGCACCTTTGTGCTTCAGGTATAACTGTTCAAATGCTTTTGAATCGCCCTTGGCATAGCACAACATCAATTGCTCATCTGAGTGCTCATGGTTTGATAATTGCGCTATTGCTAATGCCACGGGAAATTCCTCATCATTGGGGTTAGCCCCACGAATTTACTTTTACTATTGTAATCTCTCATTGCGCGTATTGCTCTTGTCTCTCACTGGCTCGCCATGAAGCTTATCTTGGGGAGGAAAAGGTTTATCCGTACCATCGAATACCTTCTTAATCGGCACATGATTAGATTGCTCTATGGCCGCGGCGGTTTCCATTAATTGCACAAACTCATGGCGATATCCAAAAGGATCGTCCCCTAATGCCGAACGTGCTAACTGGCTTAACTTAGTATAATCAAATTGATGTAGATAATGGCTGCCATTCAGTAATTGCCCTAATCCTGCAACCGCTGCTGCAAATCTAAAATCATCACTCGCTTGTTCTAACAGCTTAACATTTTGGTCTAACCTGATGGGATAGCTCAGTAACTGACTCTGTGTTTGCTCTGGCAGCTTGTATCTCAGTTTAAGGAAAGCGATTTCTTCACGGCTGTATTTTTCTTGCCCCGTTTGAGCATCAACGCCATATCTGAGTTTATCATTCGCCATCTGCCCTGCTTCAACATATCTTAATTCATATAAGGCAGTCACTGTATGACCCGCGCCAATTTCGCCCGCATCCACCTTATCGTTGTTGAAATCCTCCCGTGCTAAAGCACGATTCTCATAACCGATTAGACGATACTCAGACACTAAGGCCGGATTAAACTCCACTTGCACTTTGACGTCTTTAGCAATAGTGAACAAGCTTGAACTTAACTCGTCCACCAGCACTTTTCGCGCTTCATTCAGGGTATCGATATAGGCATAGTTGCCATTGCCCTTATCCGCTAATTGCTCCATGAGTTGATCGTTGTAATTCCCCAAACCAAACCCTAAGGTTGTCAGGCCAATACCATGATCTTTTTCCTTCTCAATCAAGGCAATCAAATCATCAAAATCTGTCATACCAACGTTGAAATCACCATCAGTCGCGAGGATGACTCGATTAATACCATGGGGGATGAAATGCTTTTTCGCCAATTGATAAGCTTGTGTGATTCCTTGCCCACCATTGGTTGAACCACCTGCGCTCAATTGCTCTAACGCATAGGTTAAAGTTTGAGTGTCATTACCCGACGCGCCATCGAGCACTACACCAGCAGCCCCTGCATAAACCACAATAGAGACTTTATCCTGCGCGCTTAATTGCGCCGTCAGCAACTTGAGTGCTGTTTGCAGTAAAGGCAATTTATCGGTAGATGCCATAGAACCTGACACATCGAGCAAAAAGACTAAGTTACTAGCACCTAACTGAGATTTAGGTAAGTCATACCCTTTAAGACCAATCCGTAACAGCATCATGTCATCGTTATAAGGGGATGGCGCAAGCTCTGTCGTAACACTAAACGGCGCGGCATTTTTAGCAGGTAAGGGATAATCGTAGGCAAAATAATTGAGCATTTCCTCAACTCTGACAGTGCCTTTCTCGGGCAAGCGCCCTTCCCTCAGCATCCGCCTTAAGGTGGCATAACTGCCAGTATCGACATCGATGGAAAAAGTCGATACTGGGATTTCTCCTGCCACCATGATGCCATTTTGCACCAGCGGCTCGAATTTATTTTGTGCTAACGGAATCGCGGCATAGTCTGACGGCGTTGGGGCTATGTTCATTCCCATCACTGCACCATGGGTAGACATTTGCATCGGCGCCGCGACTCTGGCCATCTCAATCTGAGTAGCATCACGCATTTCAGCACGGCGCAGTGACACTTCTTTATGACTCTGCTCAGCTTGCAGCTCCGCTTGTCGTTGTTGAGCCTCAGAGCCTTTACCGCCACAGGCCGTTAAACTCAGCATGACTAAGAATAAAGCTGCGCTATTGCTCGCCGATATGCTGGCGTTTCCCCAAGGTAATAAGGAATGTGCAATGGTTTTCTGGGAGTATATTGTTTTCATGTTGAATGCCTTTGATGTTGACCTAAGGCTGTAAACGGCGCAAATGACTAAAAGGGTTAAAGTATCAAAATATTTTACAAACCACTCTTAAATGAGAATCAAACAGCCTCCAAGCACACTATTTATACAAAACAAAGTATTTTCAATCGTTTTTGCAATCAAGCTCACACTGCGTCTTGTATCAGGTCACTAAAATAGAAGCTTGTTACTCGCCTCGCTATGGGACCCACTCGTGTCACACTCAGCTCATTTGTTTTCCCTAAGAATCGCCCACGCACTCACAGAAGCTTGCGTGAAGGATAAGTATTCGTTTAAACGTTTTGGGCAAGATCTTCTTGCAGGTCTCACTGTCGGCATTATTGCCATTCCGTTAGCAATGGCATTAGCCATTGCCAGTGGAGTTGCACCTCAATACGGTTTATACACTGCGATTGTCGGCGGTTTTATTATCGCCATATCTGGCGGCTCACGTTATAGCGTGTCAGGCCCGACAGCGGCATTCGTAGTATTGCTCTATCCGATAGCCCAACAGTTTGGTTTAGCAGGATTATTAATCGCAACTGTGATGTCCGGAATGATACTCGTCGGCATGGCAATGCTGCGACTTGGCCGATTAATTTTGTATATCCCTGAATCCGTCACCTTAGGCTTTACCGCGGGGATAGGTGTCGTCATCGCGACCTTGCAGCTCAAAGATTTTTTCGGACTCGAGATAGCCCAGATGCCAGAGCAATATCTGGCTAAGTTGATGACATTAGCTCAAGCGCTACCCTCGGTGCATTTACCTAGCCTACTGGTAGCATCCGCGACCTTAGCGACTATGCTACTTTGGCCAAAACTCAAAACACCCGTGCCAGCGCACCTTCCAGCTATTATACTCGGCACTATGTTCGCCTTGGTTCTCAATGCTATGGGTGCAGATATAGAAACCATAGGAACCCGTTTTCACTATCAACTGAGTGATGGCACCACAGGCATGGGAATTCCTGCCGTATTACCCAGTTTCGAATGGCCTTGGCTGCAAGCTGGCGCGAATGGCCAAGCCTTTCAGTTTAATCTCGCGACCTTTCAAGCCTTATTACCTGCCGCCTTTGCCATTGCCATGTTAGGTGCAATTGAATCGCTACTGTGTGCAGTGGTGCTCGATGGTATGACAGGTAAACGTCACAGTGCCAACAGTGAATTACTAGGCCAAGGTATAGGTAATATCATCACGCCGTTTTTTGGCGGTATTCCGGCCACTGCAGCAATTGCCCGTAGCGCGGCAAACGTCAAAGCGGGCGCTCAGAGCCCGATAGCGGCCATGATCCACGCCATAGTAGTCTTAATTGGTTTAGTCGCCTTAGCGGGCGTATTAGCTTATTTGCCCATGTCAGCCATGGCAGCCCTGCTACTTGTTGTGGCTTGGAACATGAGTGAAGCCCACAAGGCACTACATTTAATTAAAACTGCGCCCACCAGCGATATCATGGTTTTTGTCAGTTGTTTTTCATTAACAGTTATTTTCGACATGGTGATCGCCATCAGTGTGGGAATTATCCTTGCTGCCTTGCTGTTTATGAAAGAAATTGCCGAGATGACAAAGCTTTACGATATCAGCACCAACAAGCGTTATGTGGATCAAGAGCTACCTGCCGATTGGGCTGTCCTTAAAATTAACGGGCCGCTATTCTTCGCTGCTGCTGACCGCATTTTCTCCGAAATCGCGAGTCTCACCGAAGATAAACAAGTGATAGTGCTTTATCTCGATGGAGTATCTATTCTGGATGCGGGAGGATTAGCCGCACTGACGAAGCTGATTGAAAAATGCAAAGCGAATAAGACTAAGCTCATTATCGCCGATCTGCAGTTCCAGCCCATCCGAACACTGGCGAGAGCGAAGATCCAGCCAATTGAAGGTGTATTGAAGTTTTACTCGACCCTACGTGAGGCAATGACAGAAGCGCCAGTTATCACTCAGCAAACTGAAATCACTGCGGAGAAGCAGACACAGTAAACCAGTAGCACGATCTCAGGGCTTAATGTTGCTGACTTATCTCAAAGGCCAACCTCAGTGTTGGTCTTTTTTATTGCTCCATCACCTCACCTATTCATCGCCGCGAAAGACGTTTTTTCACACGCAAAAACGGGCAGAAATCGCTAGGATCATGGTATTATTCAGCGCCATGATGCTAGCTACCGATGACGGCTAGACAAGCATCAACTGTACCTAGACCTGAAACAAGGTCAAAATATAATTAAAATTAGTGAGTTAAGGAGTTATCATGCAAGCCCTTGTTGCTGTTGTTATGGGTTCTAAAAGTGATTGGCCCACGATGGAAGCCGCCGCTGAGATAATGGATAAACTGCAAGTGCCTTATCATGTTGAAGTGGTTTCCGCCCATAGAACGCCAGATAAACTCATGGAGTTTGCAGCCTCTGCCGCCGAACGTGGTTTTAAAATCATCATTGGTGGCGCCGGTGGTGCAGCGCACTTACCCGGTATGATCGCCTCTAAAACTCGCTTACCCGTATTAGGTGTACCAGTCCAAAGTAAAGCCCTGTCAGGTATGGATAGCTTATTATCTATCGTTCAAATGCCAAAAGGCATCGCCGTCGGCACCTTAGCCATAGGTACAGCGGGCGCATTCAATGCGGGATTATTGGCCTGCCAAATCCTTGCGAATAACGATGCAGAATTAGCGGCTCGTGTTGACGCTTTCAGAGAAGAACAGACCCGTGCGGTACTGGACAATCCAGACCCGAGGGAAGTCTAATGACCCAGACAAACACTAAACCTAAGGTTTGGGTATTAGGTAATGGTCAGCTGGGCGCCATGTTGACCCACGCTGGTGAGCCATTAGCGATTGAAGTTAACGCCGTCGATATCATGACGCCTACGGATGACATTCTGCCACTCGCGCCCCACGACATTATTACCGCCGAGCGCGAACAGTGGCCAGAGTCCGCCCTGAGTTTACAACTCAGCTCACACCCCCATTTTGTTAATGGTCCGGTATTTAGCCGTTTAGCCGACCGTTTTAGCCAAAAGAGTCTACTCGACCAGCTCAGCGTTCCCACGGCGCCTTGGACCTTAGTCGACGATAACACCCAAGTCGATACCCTGTATCAGCACTATGGTCCTAGAGTCTTGATGAAACGCCGTACTGGGGGTTATGACGGTAAAGGTCAACATTGGCTAAAAGAAGCCGAAGCGGGTGATATTCCAAACGATTGGCGTAACCTTGCGATTGCTGAGCAAGCGATTAATTTTGATGAAGAAGTATCATTGGTTGGCGTGCGTACTCGCGAAGGCGAATGCGTGTTTTATCCGCTGACGCTGAACTTACATCAGGACGGCATTTTAATGGCGTCGATTTCGCCACTGGCACGCTTAAGCCCTTTGCAAGCCCAAGCCGAAACTATGCTCAGCGCTATTATGCACGAACTTGAATACGTTGGCGTAATGGCGATGGAATGCTTCCGTGTTGGCGATGAGCTACTGGTGAATGAGCTGGCGCCGCGAGTGCACAACTCTGGCCATTGGACCCAAGCCGGAACCCATATGGATCAATTCCAGCTGCATCTTAGAGCACTTTGCGGAATTGCGATCCCACAGCCACAAGTGAATTTTCAGTGTGTTATGGTCAACCTTATCGGTATCGATAATGACCCTCGCTGGTTAAGTTTGCCCAATGCTGAGTTGTACTGGTACAACAAAGAAGTTCGCCCGGGTCGTAAAGTCGGACATTTAAACCTATCAGTGCCAAATCAAACTGTGCTCAACCAGAGCATAGCCGCACTGCAAACTTGGATGCCAATCCAATACCAAGCACCATTAGCTTGGATATTGGCCGAATACGCAGAAAATTCGCGTTAATTCAGTATTTAGTACCAAAATCACTGATATGAAATTGTCCACAGTTTCATATCAGTTTATATTTCAATTTTCGTTATATACTTAACTGAACTCAGTGTGAATACGTTAGTGATGTATAGCATTCAATGATTACTAGCAATGACACAGATAAAGGAATAGTCGAGTGAAATTAAGGGATAATTTCAAACGTAAGACCATAGATCGCTTAGATTATCGCTATCATCTGCTACTGCTTATAGTGCCGATATGTCTATTCATCCTGCTGTTTATCTTTAATGCACCCACAGAAAATTGGACTATCCTGCCCTTACTGTTTGTTTGCATCATTTATATTTTTGCCTACAGCCTAATTTACTATTTGCATCAGGGTCGTTTAACTCGACTATGGCAGCATTTAGAGCAAGTCGTCACCATCAACGATGCCATCTATGAACTCGCCCATCTCTCGAGCCATTATAAAAATGAGCATGCCTTTCTGGACGCCTTACTCAATAAAGCCGTGTACGTGATTAATGGTGCCGAAATGGGCAGCATCATTAAAATCAACGAGGTGAATAATAAACTGTATTTTGAATCTGTCGTGGGGCTCGATTTAGCAAAGCTCAGACAACTGGATTTTACCTTAGAGCAAACTTTTGAATATCGACTCACTGAAGGGAGATGCGATCAAGTAGTGGTCATCAATGATATGAAGAATATCAATGCGGCTAGCACCTTAACGGAAGATGATCAAAAAGTGTTACTCTCAGTGTCGAAGCAGCCGATACGCTCAACCCTGTCTAGCCCTATTCGTATTGATGGCAAACTGTATGCCATGCTCAATCTCGATAGCAGTAGCCTTGGCGCCTTTAGCGATTACGACCGCAATCTTGTCTCTATCCTAACTCACGAAGCTAGCAATGCCATTGCGCTCTATCAGAAGTCACTGCAGATCACTAAACTCGCCAATTTTGATCCATTAACAGGACTTTATAATCGAAAGAATTTTGAAGATGAACTGCACCATTGGCAGCACAAACCTCACTTAGGCAGTTTTTTAATTATTATCGATATGGACAATCTCAAGTCCATTAATGATGCCTATGGGCACCAGATGGGTGATGTTGCCATCAAGCGAACGGCCACTGCCATGCTCACCTATTGGCAAAACAAAGGCATTATTTCCCGTTTTGGTGGCGATGAGTTTGTCGCTTTATGCCATGGGCCGTTAGCTCAAATTGAACAGGACTTAGATGATATGCGCAAAACCTTGAATCAAGGTTCAGAGCTTAGCCTAGGTTTTAGTTTTGGTATTGCCCCCTTCGAAGCCGATTGGTATCAATCCTTTAAGACTGCAGATCATGCTATGTATGAGCAAAAGCGTGCGAAGAAAAAAGCCATTCAGGCATTAGAAACCTTCGCAGTGAAAGCGCAATAAATCAATTGAAGTCAGTTGCTGCAGCCGATGTCAAAAGGCTAATATCAACAATCAGTAAGCGTCGGAGTTGAATATCTGAGTTTAAGATTTGAGTTTACTATCTCGATTAGCTATCTCGATTAAATATCTAAATTGAACACCGACAGTCAGCCATTCTCACTTAAGTGGCTGACAATGATATAAAAACGTAATCCTAACCAAAAAATAAACGCCACAGCCAAGATGAATCTAAATCTTCTTGGCAGGTTTTATATTGAGCCGCGTAGCGTTTCGACCTCGCATCCACCTTGTTCGCCACTTTCACTAACCACGCCTTAGATTTATAACTGCCACGGCGATAACCGCCCCAGCCTTCGTGATAATTAAGATACTGCGCCCGCGCATCCCATTTAGATACGCCATTTATCTTATGGGTTTTGCTAATAAACCAGCCCATAAAATCCAAGGCATCATCGAAATCACTGCGGCTCGACCAACTGTTTCCCGTCTCACGCACATAATCATCCCACGTCATGGTCTTAGCCTGCGCATAACCATAGGCATCGCTGGCACGGCCAATAGGGATAAAACCTAAAAAGTATTCCATCGGTGGCGCGGCGTTGTGCTTGAATGAACTCTCTTGATACATCATAGCTAACGGCACATGCACTGGCACACCCCATTTATCACGGACATCTTTAGCGGCATCGTACCAATCTCGGTGTTCTTGAAATATCTCACACAAATTTTCGGGAGACTTAGGCGGAGATGTCGCACAACCTGACAAGATGCCGAGACTTGCGCAGAGTAAGATAGCGGAGGATTTATTCATTAATATCATGTTCTTTGGAGAGTTAGCTCGCGCCATGATGTCATAGACTCAGGCTGAGGCAAGCATAAAAAGCCTTTTTTGCGCTTAGAAGATCTCAACGCTAGGGGCTAAATCAATATGACTTAAATCGTATGTTGCTGGCTTACCACTTGAACTTAACACTTTGGCTATTTCGTTTCGGGACTCAGCTCAAACTGACACTCATGATCTTCTTGCTGCCACACGCCGGGTTCCCAATACGCAGTGTCTTTACCCATATAGCGCTTATCGGTGTGAAATAACGCACCGATATGATAACGCTGATGACTTTCAACATTGAGCTTGAATACTTTGGGTGTCCGCGCGGCAAGCGTGACTGACAAACTTGGATCATCGATCAGCTCCGCAACGGTAAATTCATATTCGCCAGGCGCTAACTGATAATTAGGCTTAGAAACGACTGCCTGCCCGTTTAAATGGGTCACCACAACTCGATACCAGTGAGTACTGGCATCGGGCTGCAAATAACCCGACACAGTACCACAGCCCAGTGGGTCTTCAGGTGACGCGGCGCAGCCAGATAACAAGGCACTGAACACAATCAAAGCTGCGCGGGCACGTAGGCCAGTGAAAGAGAATAACCCCTCTTTCACGGCTTCACTCCAAAGTAATCTTCCAGATAATCATCGAATGAAACTGCACTCTGCGCCGCCTCTAGTTCAGCTTGCTTGTTAAGCGAACTGGATGCTTCAGCTTGATACTGCGCTATGGTCTCGCTCGACAAGGGATAATCGATAAAGTATTGGTAGTATTGCTGCGCTAACGTCATTACCCACTGACCATGATCTTGGCCCTTGTTGATCACGTTTTGAAGTACTTGTCCCGACAGGGTTAAATTCGGATCTTCAGCCGCTTTGCGCCAATGGGCCAAAGCCACTTGATAATCCGTCCCCTCACCATCAAGCAATACTGCCAAAGGTTGCAAGGCATCAAACAACTCTTCTAACCAAGATTTAAGCGAACGTGAACCGTCTGCGGTTAATAACTCAAGCCCAGGTTTACGGCCTTCAAGCACCACAGCTTTAAGATTTGCGCTTAATCTCGCCTCTTCGCTCGCCTCAGACTTAGGCGACTGCGTTAATAAACAATAGAGTAGGAATAAATCAAGGAAACGCACTTGTGTCGCCTCAATGCCAACTGGGCTAAATGGATTAACATCCAGCGCTCTCACTTCAATGTATTCCACCCCAGCACGGGCCAAAGCTTCAGACGGTTTCTCGCCACTACGTGTGACCCGTTTCGCACGGATTGGCGAGTAGAACTCGTTTTCAATCTGCAATACATTGGCATTAAGTTGACGATACTCACCATCGACTTTAACGCCGATATTAGCAAAGTTTGCTGAAGGCATTTTAGTGGCAGCATTCACGCCAGCCAGATACTCAGGCAAAGAGTTATAGCTGATATTTAGATCTTCTTGCTCTTTGTTGGTGTAGCCTAAATCACTCATACGCAACGAAGTGGCATAGGGCAGATACAGAGTTCCGTGGCCCGTTTTTTCAAACTTGAGGTCGGTTTTTTGATCTTTAATAAAGGAGCTACATAACGCTGGCGAGGCACCAAATAAATAAGGTAGTACCCACACTAAACGGCGATAGTTACGGATCAAGCCGAAATAGGATTCTGAAATAAAATCATCGTAAGTTAACTCTTTATCACTTAACTCATACAGACTTTGCCATAATTCTTGCGATACCGAAAAGTTAAAGTGCACCCCAGAGATGATCTGCATCAGGGCGCCATAACGATAGGTTAACCCCTTACGATACAAGGTTTTCATCATGCCAGTATTCGATGAGCCATAGCGGGCAACGGGGATCTGTTGCTCATCTTTCACATAGCAAGGCATGCTCACGGGCCACAAACGCTGACCATTTAAGTGGCGCACGCTGAAGGCATGAGTCTCAGTTAACCCTGTGAGAAGTTGCTCAACATTGTGATTTACTGGCGTAATAAACTCGAGCAAGGCTTCACTGTAATCCGTCGTAATACGTGAATGCATTAACGCCGAGCCTAAGGCTTCGGGATGCGAGTCTGTAGCGAGATAACCAAACTCATCAATCCGCAACGCCTCACGTTCTATGCCACGTAACATACCCAAGAGTGCTGTGCGCCCATTGGCGTCCGAGAGATGTTGTACTAATTCATTGAATGACTTCAATTTGCGCTTCTCTAATTGGTGATTCGCTATCGCGACAAGGTTAACAGTCAGACCTTTATTTTGAGGCTTATCTTGCAAAATATGCCTCAAAATAAATCTAAACCTGTCTGTGGGGCAAGCCAAATTCACACCTTGTATGATTAAAAGCAGACGGTGACAGCTAATGCTGTCACCGTCTTTCGATGTAAATCCGGTAAATATAGGGCAAATAGTCGTTAACTAATACACCTGTCTATCTACCTATATAAGGGCGAAATACTAATTTACAATACTAAAGTTTCAATTGGATAGCCCAATACCGCTAAATCCGCTTCAATTGTAGCTTTATCTCCCACCACCAGAATCACCATTTTATTGATATCTAGCTCGGAAGCCGCGAGGGCATTGAGTTCATCTTTTGTTACAGTATTAATGATCTTGTCCTGTTGAGTCGTAAAATCTTGACTCAATTGGTAACGTTGGATCATCCGCATAAAGCCCGCTTTTTGATACGGTGTTTCATAATCAAGGGCTTGCCCTTGAGAGACTGAATTACGCATAAAGGCAAGTTCAGCATCTGTCATGCCCTGCTGCTGATAAGCACTGATTTCTTTTACAAACTCAATGAGTGCTTTCGCCGTCACGTCACTGCGAACGTTACTTGATGCGACAAAATCGCCCACTTCAGCACCGCCTGTAAAACGAGTGCGAGCACCATAGGTATAACCTTTATCCTCACGTAAATTTAGGTTGATACGGCTATTGAATGCGCCGCCTAACGGATAATTCATCAGATAGGATTTAAAATAATCGCCTGTGGCATCGTAGGGTAATGCGCGCTTGGCAATATTGATTACCGATTGCGCCGCACCAGGTTTATCAATCAGATAAATTGTGCCGCCTTTTAATGCAGGGAGTGGCTTAAGTGGCGGTATCACAGCTGCTTCTCCTTTCCACTGGTTTAATCCCGCTAATTTAGGCAGCAATGCAGATTCAGATAAATTAGCAACAGTGACAATTTTAGCGTTGCCGCCTTGATACTGCTGGGCATAAAATGCTTTTACATCGGCTAACGTAAGCGCCGCGACAGAATCGAGCGTGCCGAGATCATTCACACCTAACGCATTGTCTTTACCGTATAACAAAGACGACAACGCCGTATCAGCCAGATAGCTAGGATCAGACTGCATATGCTGGATCTGTTGTAATTGCTGTTGTTTCACTCGCGCAAAGTCAGCTTCGCTGAACGCTGGCTGAAACAGCTTTTCTTCCATAATCGCCAGCGTCTCATCTAAATGTGCTGTCAGAGCCGATACTTTGATCGAACTTTGATATTCAGACGCACTAAAGTCGACACTACTACCTAGCATTTCTAAGGCTTGTGATAGTGCTTCACTGCTGCGCTTCTGGCTCGATTCATTAAGCATTTCCGCAGTCAGCGTTGCTAAGCCTGCTTTTTCGACGGGTATGAGTCTGTGGCCACCATTGAGATAAACAATTAACTCAACTGTTGGTGTTTCAGTACTTTGAGTGCCCATGACTTCGATGCCATTGGCTAAGGTTTTTGTCCAAATTTTAGGTACTTTTAGCATAGGTGCAACGCCAGATGCAGGCATCTTAGTCCGATCAAAACTTGAAACAAGTTCAGGCTTGGGCAAATCCCCCTCTACCGCAGAGTGTGCAATCGGCAACGTTGCAGGCGTGAAGTTATCCGCATGGGCAATAAGTGACGTCATTCCCTGCGGCACCACACTCATAACCACCATAGGTTTATCTTTAATGTATTGCTTAAACACGCGCATCACATCGTCTTTGGTCACATTGGCATAACGATTCAGATCTGAGGCAATCATGTTCGGATTGCCCGACAGCGTTTGGTTCATCGCTAAAGTCGACACTTTGCCAGAAACACTCTGCAGGCTATAAATAGTATCAGCCTCAAACTGTACTTTGACTTTTTGCAGATCGTCATCGGTAACGCCACGTTGCTCAAACTCCTTAATCGAGTCGAGAATACGTTGCTCCAGATCCGCCAGTTTGCCGCCCTTTTCAGGATTGGCTAAAGCATAAATCGACATCTGACACGCAAGCTCTTGACAAGGATGACTCACATTAGCCTGCACCGCATAACCGTCCTTCACCAAGTTTTTATATAATAAGGATGTTTTACCACCACCTAAAATATTGGCTAACAGATCGAGCGCGGCCTCATCTGAATGTCTAGCGTATACGGTTGGAAAACCAATACGGATCAAAGGCAAGTGCACTTGATCTTCCATGGAGATGTAACGCGTTTTATCTAAGTTAACCAGCGCCTTTTGCTCTAATGAGACTTCAGGACCGCGGGGGATTTCACCAAAATATTTATTGACCCAGGCTAAGGTTTGCATTTCATCGAAATCGCCACCTATGGTCAAGGTCGCATTGTTAGGGCCATACCAACGTTGGAAAAAGTGTTTAACATCGTCAACCGTGGCGCGATTAAGATCGTCCGGCCAGCCAATTACAGGCCAAGAATAAGGATGACCGACAGGATACATAGCTTGGCTAAAACGCTCACTCATGCGGCCATAGGGCTGATTATCGATACGTTGTGCACGCTCGTTTTTGACGGTTTCGCGCTGCACTTCGAATTTTTCACTAGTGAGTGCGGGCAACAAAAAGCCCATACGGTCCGACTCAAGCCACAACATTTTTTCTAATTGATTGTTGGGTACTGTCTCAAAGTAATTGGTTCTGTCGGTATTGGTCGTGCCATTTAGGGTACCACCGGCTTCAGTAACCACTTCAAAATGCTGTTCATCGGCAACATGCTGCGAGCCTTGGAACATCATGTGTTCAAATAAATGCGCAAATCCCGAACGCCCAGCTAATTCACGGGCAGAGCCCACATGATAAGTGACGTCGACATGCACTAAGGGATCGGAATCATCTTGATGTAAAATAACCGTTAACCCATTGGCTAATTGGTACTTTTTGTAGGGGATCCCTACTTGCGAATCGGCCAATTGCACATTTTCGATAAGTTTAACGCCTGTGGGCAAGTTCGCCGTAGTCGTTTCAGATGCACAACCCGCAAGTGCGGCAGAAATTGCGACCGCTAATATCCATTTCTTCAAAACATTCCCCTCATACATCAATGGGCCAAAAATACAGCTTCATAATCATAGTGCTGCGTTTAGTCATAGTGCGCTTAAATGATTAAGCATTGGGATTTATGACTCGCAAAATTAACACTAAGTTCCTATCTATACAGTCTATACAGTCTATACAGTAAATTCAGTCTAAACGGAAAAACACTCCACACCCTTGACCATTAAATGCATCCTAGCGCCATCATGCCATCCATTGCAGCACGGCAGCGGCAACAATTAAGTAACGAATTGTTTTACCGATTAAAATCATCACCAAAGAAGGTATTAGCGGTAGCCTCAACCAACCCGCCAATAAACAGAGGATATCGCCGACAACCGGTGCCCATGAGAGTAACAACGCCCACACGCCGTAGCGTTCAATCAAGGCGAGCCCCTTTGCGTGTTTACCTGTCGCTAACGCTTCTGGTGATTTTGCGAGGCGACCTAAGCGGCCTAAATAGAAACTGGTCATCGCGCCCAAGGTGTTACCAATACTGGCCACCACGACCAGCGCAACCCAAGCCTCTGGGGTATTGTTTAATAACGCCACGAGTAAGACTTCAGATCCCCCCGGTAACAAAGTGGCCGCTAAAAAAGCGCCGGAGAACATAATACCTAACTCAGTCATAATGGCTTACTCAATGATAAATCTCTCTTTTTGTATTCAATGTGATGAGGTTTGCCATGGGTTAATTGAATGTTTCAGTTAATCTTTTTACAACAAACTCACTTATCACAATAAGTTATAAGAAAAACGGTTTGTTATAACCCTAGCTCTGTCGATACAATAGGTTAACTATGGCAGGCAATAACCATGCGCATGACTGAGAGCGCGTTAACATCACGCTCAACTCGTTAAATACGAATCCTATCATCGCAGGCCTATTGGCTCACTCTTAATTTATTTTTCTGGAATATGCATGATCCTTCAAACCATTAGCCGCATTCCGTTTTGGCAAAAAGTCTTAGCAGGCTTTATCTTAGGTGCGCTCGTTGGCGTTATTTTAGGTGAAAGCGCCACAGTGCTAAAACCATTAGGTGATCTGTTCATTGGGGCCATTAAGATGTTGGTCGCGCCTTTGGTATTTTGTGCCATTGTCGTGAGTATCACATCGCTCAACTCGCAAACCAGTCTGAAACGCCTGAGCTTGAAAACTTTGGGTATGTTCATGCTGACAGGCACAATCGCCTCTCTGATCGGCTTAGCTGTGGGCTCAATGATCGACATGGGTGGCACCATGCAACTCACAACGACTGAAGTGCGCGAGCGTAATATTCCCTGTTTCGCACAAGTGTTGCTCGACATGATCCCTGTCAATCCTTTTGCTTCACTCGCTGAAGGCAAGGTACTGCAAATTATCGTGTTTGCAGCTTTGGTAGGTATCGCTATCAATAAAGTCGGCGAGAAAGCAGAGCCATTAAAACGCACCATTGAAGCAGGTGCTGAAGTCATGTTCCAACTGACTCGCATGGTCTTAAAACTCACTCCTATCGGTGTGTTTGGTTTAATGGCATGGGTTGTGGGTGAATATGGTTTATCGACTCTACTGCCTTTAGGTAAGTTTATCGGGGCTATCTACATTGCCGCCTTTATCCACATCATCTTTGTTTACGGTGGCTTAGTGAAATTTGTCGGTGGTTTAAGCCCACTGCAATTTTTCCGCAAAGCTATGCCAGCGCAGTTAGTCGCCTTTAGTACTTCTTCAAGTTTCGGTACTTTACCTGCGAGTACACGTGCAGTCGAAACCATGGGCGTATCAAAGCGTTATAGCGCCTTTGTGATGCCATTAGGTGCGACCATGAACATGGACGGCTGTGGGGGTATTTATCCTGCGATTGCCGCTATCTTCATCGCGCAGATTTACAATATTCCGCTCGATACACTGGACTATGTGATGATCGCCGTGACTGCGACAGTGGCTTCTGTTGGTACCGCTGGCGTACCAGGAAGTGCGATGGTGATGTTAACTGTCACCTTAGGTGTGATTGGTCTGCCACTTGAAGGCATTGCCTTTATCGCCGCGATTGACCGTATTATCGATATGATCCGCACAGCAACTAACGTAACGGGCGATATGATGACTGCTGTTGTGATTGGTAAGTCCGAAAATGAACTCGATGAAGTACAGTTCTATTCGAATGACAATCAAGACATTACACCTGTGAGTTCGTAGCAATAACAATACTGTATAAACAGTATTAAGCTAAATCATCAGTACCATTGACCACAGTAAGAGACCGCTTCGGCGGTCTCTTTTATTATCCTGCAAACAGTCTTTAATCTATTGGCTTTAGAGACCACAATCGACTTCGACAGTCTCTATTAACTGCAAAATAGGTTACTCAAATAAGATCAAGCTGTTAGACTCTAAAACCACTCTAACTCACACTTTAGCAGAACAGACAATGACGAGACTCTTCCTTATCCCGCTGATCCTATGTTTGTTTTGGGCGTTATTTTTAAAAGCCAACAAACTCACACTAAAACAAGGCCGACGAGGTTTTATCTACATTATCGGTATAGGTGGCGGACTGATTTTAATCCTTATGGCATTACTCTGGTTAACGGCTTAGGTTAATACCAAGGATTATTTTCTAAATTAGTGACTTAACAAAAAGCCAACTCAATACTGAGTTGGCCTTAGTAATAAAACAGCGTTAACGACTAGAATAAATTCGAAGATAAACCCGCTAAATTTACCCACTCAGTTAACCCAATCTGCCATCACCCCAGCACGGCAAGTAAAATCCCCGCAGCCACAGCAGAACCTAGCACTCCCGCCACATTGGGTCCCATGGCGTGCATCAACAAGAAGTTATGTTGATTGGCCTCTAATCCAACTTTGTTCACGACTCGCGCTGCCATAGGCACAGCCGACACCCCTGCCGCACCAATCAACGGATTAATCTTACCACCCGACAACTTACACATCAGTTTTGCCATCAATACTCCTGCAGCAGTACCAATGCCAAATGCTAAAGCTCCCAATACCAAAATCCCTAAGGTTTCCAGTCGCAGGAATTGGTCGGCTGATAACTTAGAACCGACAGCTAACCCTAAGAAAATCGTAACTATATTGATAAGCTCGTTCTGCGCCGTTTTCGATAATCTATCCACCACGCCCGATTCACGCATCAAGTTACCAAGGCAAAACATGCCCACTAACGGCGTGGCAGCAGGTAAAAAGAGGATCGTTAATCCCAGCACCATCAAAGGGAAAATGATCTTTTCCTTCTTGCTGACTTCGCGCAGCTGCTCCATTTTAATTTCGCGCTCAGCTTGGGTTGTCAGTAAGCGCATGATCGGCGGTTGAATAATCGGGACTAGTGCCATGTAGGAATAGGCCGCGACCGCAATCGCACCTAATAACTCAGGCGCCAGTTTTGAGGCAAGGAAAATCGCCGTTGGTCCATCGGCACCGCCAATAATCGCAATGGCCGCCGCATCCTTCATGGTGAACTCAAATCCCGGCACTAAGTTCAGCGCGATTGCGCCAATCAGTGTCGCAAAAATCCCAAACTGCGCAGCAGCCCCTAATAACAGAGTTTTAGGATTCGCAATCAAGGCGCTAAAGTCGGTCAACGCGCCGACACCCATAAAGATCAATAGCGGAAACACCCCAGTCTCAATCCCCACATGATAGGCGTAATACAGCATGCCACCTTCTTCGGTAAATCCCGCATGGGGAATGTTCGCCAGCACTGCACCAAAACCAATGGGCAACAATAGCAAAGGCTCAAAACCACGTACGATGGCGAGATACAAGAGCAAAGCGCCCACTGCCATCATCAACACTTGCCCGCCAGTAAAGTGAGCGATTCCCGTCTCGGCCCAAAAAGCTATTAAACCTTCCATAATGACTCCTACGCCAAGGCCAGTAATTGAGAACCCACAGACACTGAGTCACCTTCTTTCACCCAAATCTTAGCGATAATGCCATCGCCCTGTGCACGAATTTCAGTTTCCATCTTCATCGCCTCAAGGATGATCACGACATCGCCTTCACACACTCTATCGCCAGGAGAAACATGCACTTTGAAGATATTGCCCGACAAAGGCGCGCTCATTTCAAGCCTGATTTCACCATGGCTTGTTGCTGGTGTTGTACTCTCTGTCACAGCTTGCACAGCATGAACACTTTGGCCCTGTGGCTGGATTTGCGAGATCTCACCGCCTGTGGCGACTTCAACTACGTACTCTTGCCCTTCGACAGTTACCGTGTAGGTTTCAGGACCACGATCCGCAGCATTAGTAGTAAGTGCCGAAGTCAGCTCAGGTTTAGGCTCAAAGGCGCTCGGATCGTCACGATTCTTTAAGAACTGCAATCCTATCTGTGGGAAGAGTGCATATGTCAGCACATCATCGTCATGCTCTGACGATAGGCGAATGCCTTGTTCCTGTGCTTTATCAGCTAACTCAAGCCGTAATTTAGCCAGCTCTGGCGTTAATAAATCAGCAGGGCGACATGTAATGGCTTCGGCTCCTTGTAAGACTCTCGCTTGCAATGCGGCATTGACTGGCGCAGGTGTCGTGCCATATTCGCCCTTAAGCACGCCTTCAGTCTCTTTAGTCAGTGACTTATAACGCTCACCCATTAGCACATTGATTACCGCCTGCGAGCCGACAATCTGCGATGTAGGTGTCACTAAGGGCAAAAAACCTAAGTCAGCACGCACGCGGGGAATTTCTTCCAAGACCAAGTCCATCTTATCGGCCGCGCCTTGTTCCTTAAGTTGGCTCTCCATATTGGTCAGCATGCCACCAGGCACTTGTGCACGTAAGATCCGCGAATCAATGCCTTTCAGCGCGCCTTCAAACTTAGCGTACTTCTTGCGTACTTCACGGAAATAAGCGGCAATCTCCTCAAGCAATACCATATCGTAACCAGTCGCACGCTCAGTATCTTCCACCATAGCGATAACGGTTTCAGTAGCAGTATGTCCATAGGTTTGGCTCATCGACGAAATTGCCGTATCGAGCACATCGATACCCGCTTCAATGGCTTTCTGATAAGTGGCGGTACTTAATCCTGTCGTCGCATGACAATGCATAGATAACACGAGTTGCGTTTGGGATTTTAGTCGACTGATAAGCTCAAACGCTTCCATAGGCTTAAGTAAGCCCGCCATATCTTTGATACACAAAGAATCACATCCCATATCTTCGAGACGTTTTGCCATATCAACCCAAGTCTCTATGGTATGCACTGGACTTGTGGTGTATGAGATAGTCCCCTGCGCATGGCCACCAACTTGGCGCACCGCTTTCACCGCAGTTTCGAGATTACGAACATCATTCATTGCGTCAAAAATACGAAATACATCGACGCCATTGGTATGGGCACGCTCAACAAAACGCATGACTAAATCATCGGCATAATGGCGATAGCCCAATAAGTTTTGGCCACGCAGCAGCATTTGCTGCGGCGTATTTGGCATGGCCTTTTTCAACTCACGAATTCTGTCCCAGGGATCTTCACCAAGATAACGAATACAGGCATCAAAAGTCGCCCCGCCCCAAGATTCCAATGACCAGAAACCGATCTTATCGAGTAACGGCGTTATAGGTAACATGTCATCAATGCGTAAGCGCGTCGCTAAAATGGATTGATGTGCGTCCCGCAATACGACATCAGTTAAAAATAATGGCTTAGCCACTGCTGTCGTAGAATTAGATACAAAAGTCATACTGCTCCCCATTACTTAATCTTTGAACGATACTGCTTTACCGCTAGTGAAATCGCAGCGACCAAGCTTGGATCTAAAGGTTTAGCATCAGATTGCGCTACCCTCTGCTGACTCTTAGCATGATTTTTAGCAAAACGTGCAGATGCAGCATCGACTGCACACCAACGCGCAACCAAATGAATCCCAAGGATTAGTACACTTAAAAATAAATAAACTAAGCCCATCCCCAAAAACATAATGCCAACGGCATCCAATAAAGATTGCGTTACATCCTCCATAGCCCCCTACCCCTTACTCTCTAGATCCCTATCAACAGCGCGATTGCCCAAAAATCATCGCTATCGCATTACAAGTTCAAAATTCATCAAATGAACTGCTCATAAACTATGGTTCTTCCGTAAACAGACACATAGCAATCACCAATCAGAAAAAAATCGAATAAAAAATCACATTTTAAAGCTAACTAATCACACAAAAAGAAAGCCAGCCAAACTCAACCTGCTAAGAATATAACCAATTGATAACAAAAAAACCATATCAGTGTAAATTGGTCTTACCAACATTAAGTGAATCCACAGGCGACAAGTTATTAATCCTCATAAATCGAGCGATTAATTCAATATTCCATAATGAAACAAGCATAATGTTGGATTTAAGCTGAAGTGATGTCTTAGGCTAAAAAATGATTCCTAAATTGCAAACAACGAGCATAGGAATAAACCAAGTGAAAAAATATGCAAATTTAACAATCCAAGTCACTGCTATTTGATTCTGAGAGAAGATAAAAAGGAATGTCGTTCTGAAGGCATTGATTGAAGAAGAGGAATGGGTTCAATCTAGACAAATTAAATCATCCATTTTGACAACTTAAGTATCCGCCTTGGTATCAACTCCGAGAAGTGCCCGACAATACGATCTGTGTCTCGAACAGTTACCTTGAGAGATACGTAACAGTATTACCTCAGAAAACCTTAGCCTCTTAGTTATGCGCAGGATTAAGCAATAGAACTAGGGCAAGAACGAAATGAGGAAGCCTAAGGGCGACAAGGAACTCAGTAATTGAAATGGCAAGTAAGTTGGTGAGTTGGTGAGTTGGTGAGTTGGTGAGTTGGTGAGTTGGTGAGTTGGTGAGTTGGTGAGTTGGTGAGTTGGTGAGTTG
>NZ_JADWMP020000032.1:0-44977 GCF_015767295.1 Shewanella sp. DW31 | reverse complement strand
CTGATGAGTTTTAGCGACTACATCGTGGCCCATTGCGAGGCCGATTAAAAGTGGATGGGTCCATTCCATTATCCATGACCGAACTCACGCAATTTGTCTATTCGCCCTGCGGCAACTCCGAGGGGAGGTGTATTCCTTGGAGTTTTGAGTCGTTAGATCGCGATTCATCAGCAAAAAATAAGCGCGAAAAATGAGAAAGCTAAAACGATATCAAGTGATTACCCATCAAACCGTATAAAAAACCGCTACCGCAAAAAAGCAAATTCCTATAGCATCATTCATACCCATTTACACGGATGTGGCAGCGGCCAAGTCCAACAAGCGATTTATGCCCTGCAAACAGCGCAGCGCATAAATACTAAGACGTTAGGACTATATAAGGAAATATCATGCTTAAGCTTTTAAATGTTTTCTCCGTAAGCCTTGTTCTATTTCTTTCCGGTTGCTCTAAGCCAGGACTGGAATTAACGAAAGAGCAATATGGAGAAAAGTGGCCATTAACCGTTTCATCAGGGCATGTAGAATGCAAAAATAATGCTGTTATTTTTCATTCTAATGGAAAAACATATGCTGTAAATGGTGTGGCTAAAACTCAAGGTTACTCTGAAATTAATGCAATCTGGAAAGATGACCCCGCATTTTTTGAAATGGCAGCCGAAATTGCTAAGGCAGAAAATACTGCTGTTGATGAAGTTATAAAATCAATGGGATCGCCAACCAAAATTAGTATTAGTCCAGTTTTGGATAGCGGCCTTAAATTATGCAAGTAATGAAATTTGCCCGTCCTAACAAGGTGCGGCACTCGGGGCCTGCGGCGCTCACAAGTTCGCGCGCATGCGCACGGCGTTAATTTATAGAAATTTTAATCCGAAACTCAAAAATTAGAGTTAGGAATCTATCACGCTTTTGTCCAAAAACGAGTCACATATCTTCTTTAAAACAAATAGGCTACACCGATGTTAAACAGGAGAGCCATGGTGATTAGCGAGACGACCGTCCGCCCCATGGACGGGGCGGTCGAGCATCCACGGATGGACTAGCTGCGTGTCGTCGAGCAAATACCATGGCTCGCCTATAATTCAGCGCTTTCAGAGCCAACTCAATTACCTCGCTTGCTCAACATCATTCCTATTTGATGATCAGTAAATTTGGTGTGTAACCCACCCATCAATCAATCCTTACCCAATTGCTAATTTGGTTTCTGCGTAGCGCAGTTTCTTGGTCCTTGGGCTGGCGAGGAAGTAGGCGAGTACGAGTGGGCCTAGGCGACCCATGAACATTATAAAAATGATGATGGCTTGGCCTAGAGTGGTTAAGTTGCCTGTCAAACCGCGGGACAAACCGACTGTGCCCAGTGCCGATACGGCCTCAAAGACGATATCAATTAACGGTGCGTTTTCACTTAATACCAGTGCGAAGATGGCTAGCCAAGTGACGCCAATGGAGATCATGGTTAGCGCCAAGGCTTTGCTGACAGTGTCTTTGGGGATTTCCCGTTTAAACACATAGATGGCTTCGTCGCGGCGTAAATAACCATAAGTGGCCAAAATCAGCACCATAAAGGTGACGACTTTAATGCCGCTGGCGGTACTTAATGAGCCGCCGCCGATAAACATCAATACCAGCATGAGTAGCGTTGTACCATCTTCGAGTTGGTCAATTGCTAGGGTATTAAAGCCTGCGGTGCGCGGTGTAACGGCTTGAAACCATGAGGCTAACCATTTACCGAGTTCGCTTAAGGGCGCCAAGGTATTGGGGTTGTTGTACTCAATAAAGTAAATCGCAATCACTGCGACGGCGTTGATAATCATAGTGCCTGTGATCATCATGCGGCTGTAAACGCTGAGTTTTGACCAACGTTTGTTCCTACGAAGATCTATCCACACCGAGAATCCAAGGCCACCTATGATGAGCAGGCCCGTGATGGTGAGATTAATGACAGGATCGGCAACATAGGGCATTAGGCTGTCGGCACTGAGGGCAAAACCTGCGTTGTTAAAGGCGCTGATGGTGTAGAAAAAACCGTGGAATAAGCTGGTTTGCCAACCGAGTTCCTGACTCCAGTACACTGAAAGAATGGCCATGCCTACGGCTTCAACCAGTAGAGAAAACACTAACACTGATTTTGCCGTTGACACTAGAGTCGATGTATCTGTTTGATTAAAAGCCTCTTTTGCGACTGTTTGGTGTAAAAAACCAATTCTGCCGCCAATGGCGATCAAGGTGACAATGGCGAAGGTCATCAGCCCAAGTCCACCGCATTGAATTAACAGCGCTATGACGATTTGCCCAAAGGGCGTAAAAACAGTGCCAGTATCGACAACAACCAGCCCTGTCACTGTTACTGCCGAGGTGGCCGTGAACAGACTTTGTAGCCACGTAATAGACGATTCGGTTGCTATCGGCAGTTTGAGTAAGCAAGTGCCTAAGATGATCAACAATGCAAAGCTCACGCTTAGGATAAAGGGCGGTGCGCCTAACAGCTTTTTACTCGATTTGGGTTTATGCTCAATCGCCATGATGGAGGGATGCCATTGAACCAAGTTACACCAACCTTGGCGCTAGGTATTTGAGCTCAGTACGGCTACCGCAGAGCAGTAAGGCGTCATTCGTTTGCAGGATAAATTGACTATCAATTTTGCTGAAAACCGTCAGATCCCGCTTAACCATAATGGCGGCGACTTTGCCTTTAGGATTGCGTATCACATTGCTTTTTGCATCATCTTTAACATCATCCTGTGCAGCGCCGAGGAGTTGGCTGACAGTAGTTTGATCAAGGTGAGGCTTGATATGGATTTCGACCACATAGAGACCATCACCAATCGGCAGGAAATTGTTCACCATAGGATAGTTGAGTGACTGGGCGACACGTATGCCCATTTCTTCCTCTGGATGTATGATGCGGGCGACGCCGAGTTTAGAGACGATAGTGTGATGGGCTTTAGTGCTGGCCTTGACCCAAATGACTTCTACGCCTAGATTCTTGAGCGCCAAGGTGCACAGCAAACTTGATTGCATATCTTCGCCAATTGCGACCAGTACGGCTTCACTGTTTGCGAGGTCTAGCTCACGAAGTGCGGCTTCGTCGGAACAATCACAAATAACCGCTTCGGTTAAGTCTTCTACGTATTTTTCCACCATTTTAGGGTCACTATCCACGCCAGTGACCGTGTGGCCTAAGTGGATCAATTCTAGGCTAGCGGCGACACCAAATCTCCCTAAGCCAATAACGGTAAAATGTGCCATTAAAATATCCTTTTCTATTTTATAACAAATGCTTATCTATTGTTTGTTAAGCGATAACCTAGGCCCGCTTCTGTCTTAATGAGCTGTTGCTCGCTGCTGTCATTGAGTTTTTTACGTAACTGACTGACTAAGATCCGCAGATAATGACTGTCTTCTTGATGGGTTTTACCCCAAATATCCCGCAGTAATTCAGTTTGTTTAACGAGCTGACCAGGGTGAGACATTAAGGTCTCCATCAGGGCAAACTCCTTTTTGGTTAAGGCGATTTCTTGCTGATCGAGCCAAAGCTGGTGGGTACTTTTTTGCAACTTAAGTGCGCCAAACTGCAGTAAATCACTTAATGGCGGTTCATCGACTAAATCGCGGACTAAAACCTTGATGCGCGCGATTAACTCCCTGATCCCAAATGGCTTGCTGAGATAGTCATTGGCGCCTGCTTCCAAAAGACGAATTTTTTCTTCCTCTTGATCGCGGGCGGTTAAGATAAGCACTGGCACTTTGTCACTCTGACGTAGGGTTTGCAGCAAGCTGATGCCATCACCATCGGGTAGGCCAAGATCGAGCACTAACACATGTGGCTGCTGCGCATGATATTGGGCGAGGGCAGAGGCAATCGAGGCGGCGCCATGATATTCGAATCCTTCCGCTTCTAAAGATATCCGCATAAAAGTGTGGATTTGCGCTTCGTCATCGACAACCAGCACCTTATAAGCCATTTATTCCTCTCCCTTTTTTATCGGCAATGCGATACGAATAAGGCTGCCATGAGCGACAGGTTCGGCGCTGATCTGGCCACCATGGGCGGTAATTATGCCCTTAGCAACAGCAAGCCCAAGGCCCGAGCCGCTATCGGTTGAGGGATGTTGGCGATAAAAGAGTTCAAAAATTGCCTGCGCTTGAGCGGGTTCTATGCCAAGACCCTCATCTTGGATATCTAACAGTAACGCATCGCCCTGCTGATACGCCTTTACTATGACTTGCTTATCAGAAGGCGAATAGCGCAGCGCATTATCCAATACATTAAAAATAGCTTGCTCAATCAATGAGCTGCATATCAAGAGTGACGGTAGATCGGCGTCACTCTTGATGATAATGCGCGGCTGCGTGGCTGGAAAACGGGCAATAGCTTGGTGCAATACATTCATTATGGCGTCTTCACTCAAGCTAAACTTGAGTGCGCCGTGTTGTAACTTAGTGGCTTGCAGCAGGTTTTCGATATATTGGTGCAGGCGATGGCTTTCGGCCGCCGCGCTATCAATCAGCTCATCCTTTTGGTCTGGGCTGAGCTTAGGCATGTATTCCTTTAAGGTGGTGAGCGTGCCAATGATAGTGGCGAGTGGGGTGCGTAAATCGTGGGAAACCGACAGCAAAATACTGTTGCGTAACTGAGCTTGTTCGAGAGCATCTTGTTGACGTCGATAGTGTTCGGCTAATTTGCTGGTAGTGAGGGCGACAAGCAGAAACACACTGAGATTGAGAATGTCCTCAAGATTAAACATCTGGAGTGAATAACGTGGTGTGGTAAATAGAAAATTAAAGCTGGTCGCCTCAAACACTGCTGCAAAATAGGCCAAGTTTGCGTTGCATTGTAGGGCTACGGCCACTACGGCCAATTGTAAAATCAGCAGTACGGCGATAGTCGAGTTTGAAAAGTGATCGATAAAGGCGCTGCTGAAAATGGCCGTCACTAGCACTATGAAGGTAAATAAAGTCGGGTGCGAACGCCAGTATTGTGTCATGGGAGCCGCTATGGATGAAGTCATGAATAGAAAGACGCATATAAAGAAAGTGCCTGTACTTTAGCAAAGGCATTTTAAGATAGCGCGTAAAAATGTCGTAAAATTTGTAACCTTGTGAGTGGCTTAGCTTGCACTTAGCTTAGGCAAATCGAGCTTGTTCACATCACACTTTGGGTAAATGATAAGGCTTACCGCATACACTTATGTTGTAAGCCTTAACCTAGGCGCAGGCCATTACGTAAGATGCCAAAGTGCCTATCCAACCACTAACCCTGAATTATTTACCTGCCTGTCATTGAGTTGCCCGTCATTGAGCTAAGCATCACCAAGGTATTGGTGGGGGCACTAAGCGTTTGCCACTATAGCCAGTAACGGCGGCGAAGCGGGGATCTTCGGCTTCCCAATCTGCCTGTGCTTTGACTATTTCATCTTTGCTATGGCCGACAAAGTTCCACCAAATGCTGACAGGATCAGCCAGTGGCGCGCCGCCAATCAGCAGTATGCGACAACCCGCCTCGAGTTTTATGGTGATGGTTTCGCGTAGCATGCCAAGGTAGGCGAGGTGGTTATTATCAAAACTGTCATCCTCGATTTGGAAGCGGCCTTCCAGTGGCATGAGGGCATATTCGAAACTAGGGTCGAGATTCAGAGTGAGTTCAGCGTCATGGGCGGCAAACAGATCTATGGCAACGATAGGTGAGAAGTGTAATGTGGGCGCCTGTTTATGATGCCAACTGCCAATCAGTAGGGTGAATTCGACGCCTGACTCGTGCCAAGTCGGTAGCTCTGGGTAGTGATCGAATCTCGGAGTGGTATCTTTGTGCTCTAGTGGTAAGGCTATCCATAGTTGGGCTGCGTGCATAGTGTGATGGCCCGCTATCGACTCTTCGGTGTGGGCTATGCCGTGTCCGGCTGTCATCAGGTTAACTTGTTTTGGGCGGATCACTTGAGCACTGCCGAGGCTGTCCCTGTGCATGATTTCGCCTTCGAGCATCCAAGTAAAGGTTTGCAACCCAATGTGTGGATGTTGGCCGACGTTTAACTGCGGGCCGTCGGTGATTGGGCCAATATGGTCGAGAAAGCACCAAGGGCCGATAAGGCGGCGCTCTTTTTGTGGAATAGCCCGTGCGACAGGTATGCCGCCGACATCACTGATTTTGGGGGCAATCCGTTGAGCTTGAATGCGGCCATTTTCAATAGGACATTCCTTAGGGCCACCATAAAACTGTGCTTGTAGTTCACTCATGTTCGCTCCTTATTCCATTACTAGGGCATGCTCAGTTCAGTTTGGCTCGGTTCAGCGCAGCTAAGTGTGAACCTAGAATCTCGCATGGGGGCAGATCTCATCTTGCATTCGAGCCGAAGGTTTTAGCTTCGGGTATTCCGGTCGATTTTGCAAATTGTGGCAGTGACCTGATAGAGGGCAATTGCACTTTTTAGTGGTTAACTTAACGTGTTTTAGGATCTTCAAATTCTCCTTCGATACACTTTGATAGCCTAATTCAAGTACGAATGTGTGACTGAGCCCGCGTGAATGGGACTTTTATCTGTCCTTTACTTTAGCAAGCCTGTATTTATGTGGGCATTAGCGTTTGATGTTTTACTCGAGCCTAAATACGAGTGTTTGACAAGTTTGGGGCTCGGTGATTTTTATCATCCATGTCTTACGTTGGATCTGCAAAATCGAGTCTATCTTTTATGGGAGCTTGTGTTGGCGGCAAAGCCTGTCTTCACCCTAATCCATTCAGCGTACAGGCTTAACACTCATAAATATATCATTGGTAAATATAACGTTGGGCTGTGATTCAGCGTGATAGATCAAGGAGAAAGCGTGCTCGAAAATCAAATGATGTTACTGGCGGTATTTGAACGGGCGGCCTTGATGCTGATGACCTTGTTCTTTTTAACTCGCACTCGACCGTTTCAGCGTTTATTCCAAAAGCGTAATCATACCCCCGCAGAGTTGGTTTCTGTGGCGGCGATATTTTGCTTATTTGCGGTATTTAGTACTTATACCGGCATTGAGGTTGAAGGCGCGTTGGTCAACGTGCGGATTATTGCGATTATTTCTGGCGGGATTCTATTTGGCCCTTGGGTGGGTATTCCTGCGGGCGTGCTGTCGGGGCTGCATAGATATCTTATTGATATGGATGGTGATACTTCTATCCCGTGTTTAATCGCTAGCATTATTGCTGGCCTTATGGCGACGTGGATTTATTACAAATGTCCCAAATCTAAGTTGTGGATTTATGGCATTGCGGCGGGCATGTTGTGCGAAACGCTGACCATGTTGTTGATTTGGTTGCTGACAGAGCCACACGAGGTGGGCGTTGAGATAGTGAGTCATATTGCCTATCCCATGATTGCGGGTACTGTGTGTATCGGACTGATTATCAAGTTAGTGCAGGATCTCGACGATGAGAAAGAGTTGATTGCCGCTAAGCAGGCCAAGCTCGCGCTGGATATTGCCAATAAAACCTTACCCTTTTTCCGCAAGATTGACCGCCATGCCTTAGAGCAAGTTTGCGCTGTGATCCGCAATGAAATCCATGCCGATGCCGTGGCGATTACCGATACTCGCGATGTATTAGCCTATATGGGCGTTGGCAAAGATTACTACGAGGTCGATGGTCATCAAGCGATTAGCGAAATGACTCAAAGGGCGATAGAGCAAGATCAAAACATTATTAACAATGACTTACGCCAATATCATTTATCGGATTTTCATTCGGTCATCATAATCCCGCTGCGCGAAAACGGCACTGTGAGTGGCACGCTGAAGATTTACTATCGCAATACCTATCGTATCACTAGCTCGTTGCGGGAGATGGCCGTGGGTTTGTCGCAGCTGATTTCGACCCAGATGGAAGTGTCGCGTATCGAGCAACTGCAAGAGATGACCCGCAAGGCGGAGTTTACGGCGTTGCAGAGCAAGATTAACCCGCACTTTTTATTTAATGCCCTCAATGCGATTTCTTCTTTGATCCGTATTCGGCCACAGCAGGCGCGGGAGTTGATTGCTAATCTGGCCGATTATCTGCGCTATAACTTGGCTAAAGGCGATGAGCTGATTGATATCCAAGAAGAAGTGAAACAAGTCCGTGATTATGTGGCGATCGAGCAGGCGCGCTTTGGCGACAAGCTTGAAGTGATCTTCGATGTCGACGATGTGCATTTTTGTGTACCTTGCCTCTTGTTACAGCCGCTGGTGGAAAACGCGATTTTGCACGGCATTCAGCCGCGCAGTGCACCGGGCAGAGTGACCATAGAAGTGAAAAAACTCGATGCAGGCATTCGCGTCGCCGTGCGCGATACTGGCTATGGGATCCGCCAAGAGGTGATTGATGGCGTAGCTGCTGGCCTTGTAGAAAGCAGCAGTATTGGGCTGATGAATGTGCACCAGAGAGTGAAGTTATTGTACGGCGAAGGTTTGCAGCTTAAACGGCTCGAACCGGGGACTGAAGTCAGTTTTTACTTACCGGAAAATGAGGCGCAAGTATGTTAAAAGCCATCATAGTTGAAGATGAATATCTCGCCCGTGAGGAGCTAGAGTATTTAGTGAAGAGCCACAGTGAGATAGACATAGTGGCTAGCTTCGAGGATGGCTTAGAGGCCTTTAAATATTTGCAGGATCACGAGGTCGATGTGGTGTTTTTGGATATCCAAATACCGTCCATTGATGGCCTCTTGTTGGCGAAGAATCTGCATAAATCGACCCATCCTCCCCATGTGGTGTTTGTTACTGCCTATAAAGAATTTGCAGTAGAAGCGTTTGAGCTCGAAGCCTTCGATTATATTCTCAAGCCCTACAATGAACCGCGGATCATCAGCTTATTGCAGAAGATTGAACAGGTGGGGCGGCAAGCACCAAAGCCGCAACATGAGGCCGCGAGTAACACTAGTCGAACCGTGAATTTAGTCAAAGGTGAGCGGATTATCGTCACGCCCTGCGAGCAAATTTATTATGCCGAGGCAGATGAAAAACTCACCTATGTGTACACCCGCACCGACCGTTATGTGATGCAGATGACCATCAGTGAGTTTGTGAGTCGTTTGCCTGCTGAAGGTTTTTTTCGCTGTCACCGTTCCTATTGCGTCAATATCAACAAGATCCGCGAAATCGTGCCTTGGTTCAATAGTACTTACCTGATTAGGTTGCATGATTTGTCGTTCGAGGTGCCCGTTAGCCGTAGTAATATTAAGGCTTTTCGACAGCTGATGAGGCTGTAATTGTCATTCATTCCTGCAGATCTGTATTTCATGCCTTAATTGATCGGCGCGAATCGCATCTCTCTTATAGTGGACTCAATTCCTGATCCCCTAAAGCGAGATGCATCATGACTAAAGAGATGAACCGTACTCGGTACCTGACCTTAGTTGGTACTATTATCACCCAGTTTGCACTCGGCTCAGTTTACACTTGGAGCCTGTTCAATGCGCAGTTGGCCGTTAAGCTCGACGAACCCGTCAGCCAAGTGGCGTTTGTGTTTGGTTTGCTGAGTTTGTCTTTGGCCGTGGCATCTTCCATGGCGGGCAAATTACAGGAACGTTTTGGCGTACGTAATGTCACCTTAGGCGCAGGCCTGCTACTCGGCGTTGGATTCTTACTCACTGCCCAAGCCAGCAACTTGATGATGCTTTACCTGTGCGCAGGGATTTTAGTGGGCTTTGCCGATGGCACTGGCTACTTGATGACCTTGTCTAACTGCGTGAAGTGGTTCCCCGAACGCAAAGGGCTGATTTCGGCGTTAGCGATTGGCGCTTATGGTCTAGGTAGCCTCGGATTTAAATACATTAACGTGCTGTTACTCGAAAACACTGGCCTTGAAACCACCTTCCAACTGTGGGGCCTGATCGCCATGGCGCTGGTGTTATGTGGCGGTATGTTGATGAAAGATGCGCCTGCACAATCAGCCGCAAGTCAGCAGGCCGAAAGCCGCGACTTCACCCTCGCAGAAGCCATGCGTAAGCCGCAATACTGGATGCTGGCGCTGATGTTCCTGTCTGCCTGTATGAGTGGTTTGTATGTGATTGGTGTGGCTAAAGATATCGGCGAGAAGATGGTCGACTTGCCTGTACTGGTCGCCGCCAATGCTGTTGCTGTGATTGCTATGGCGAACCTCAGTGGTCGTTTAGTGCTGGGTATTCTGTCGGACAAAATCCCCCGCATTCGGGTTATTTCGCTGGCGCAGATCATCACCTTAGTCGGTATGGTGTTACTGTTGTTCATTCCTTTGAATGCTAACCTGTTCTTCGTCGCGGTCGCCTGCGTTGCCTTTAGCTTTGGTGGCACTATTACTGTCTATCCATCACTGGTGAGCGACTTCTTCGGCCTGAATAACCTGACTAAAAACTATGGCGTTATCTACTTAGGTTTTGGTGTCGGCAGCATTATCGGTTCGATTGTCGCCTCGTTATTTGGTGGCTTTATTGCAACCTTCAACGTGATTTTAGTGTTGCTGGTAGTGGCGTTAGTCATGTCATTAACCATTCGTATGCCAGAGCCTAAAACCCCAGTGTCAGCCAAGAAAGCGACTAAGAGCACACCGCGCTTAGTGAACATGACGGCAGAATCGGCGTAAGCACAAACTCTTAGTCCGGCCTAGCCAAAAGCTAAAACAAAAATCCGCAGCTAAATGGCTGCGGATTTTTTGCTTTTTTATCACTTCAACAACAGGTAACTTGATAGCCATAAAGCGTTATTCAGGATGTGTTGATGTTAACGGACCCTCTTTTTTGGTTGGTGGCGATACCTGCAGTATTGATTACTGGGATTTCTAAATCCGGTTTTGCGGGTGGCGTGGGCGGCTTAACTGTCCCGCTATTGGCGCTGGCCATTAGCCCTGCTACAGCGGCGGCAGTCATGTTACCACTGCTGATTTATATGGATTTTTTAAGTGTACGTTCTTGGTGGGGGCAACATAATCCGCGTCATTTATGGATCCTCTTACCCGCGGCGATTGTGGGAATTTTTATCGCTTATCTGTTGTTCGAACGATTAAACGAAGATTACTTACGGGCGATTCTAGGCTGTGTGTCCTTAGGTTTTGGTTTGTATGGTTTGATCCTTGGGGATAAAACTCAAGCATCACCTTCACCTCTGGTTGGGCGCTTGTGTGGCTTAACCGCCGGATTTACGAGCTTTGTTGCCCATGCGGGCGGGCCGCCACTCAATGCTTATTTGTTGCCGTTGCGCTTGGCCAAGGCAGAGTTTTTAGCCACTGCCGTGGTGTTTTTTGCGGTGGTGAATCTGGTTAAACTTGTTCCTTACAGTTTGCTTGGGCAGATTAACCAAGAGAATATTATCGTTTCTCTGCTGTTGGTACCGCTTGCATGGTTAGGGGTAAAGTTAGGTTTGTTCATTCAAGATAAAATTGACGATAGGTTATTTAAACGCATCATATTGATTTTAATGGTGCTGGTGGGTGTGCGTTTATTGTGGACGTCGTTATAGTTTTAAGCTTTAGGTTATATTAGTCTGCTAGAGTACGCGGGTGTTGGGGCGTTTTGATCCCCAGCCGCCTGAATTTACCTGATAAAAACTCAAAATTACGTTACTGTGAAACCTGCCTGCAATGAGTTTGAAGCTATGAAACGATTACTGATAGTTATCTTAGCCTTAGGCCTTGGCGCTTGTGCTAGCGCGCCAGAACCTAAGCCTGTGGTAAAGCAAGTTGAACCCGCCACGGTTTGGAATGATAGCAATATCTCCGAACTGCATTCTGAGTGGCGTGGAGTACCTTATCGCCTTGGTGGTGGCACTAAGCGTGGCATAGATTGCTCGGCCTTTGTGTCTGTCGCCTATCAGAAGATGTTGGGTATGACCTTACCGCGCACAGTCGAAGAGCAACAAGCCTTAGGTAAACCCGTGCCGAGAAATCAACTGCGCAAGGGGGACTTGGTATTTTTCAAGACGGGCTGGAGCACACACCATGTCGGCATTTATGTAGGAGGCGATAATTTTCTCCACGTTTCCACTAGCCAAGGGGTGAAGATTTCGAGCCTGCACAACAGTTATTGGGCGTCTAAGTATTGGAATGCACGGCGGATTTAACATATCTTCTTTATGCACTTGGGCTTATGAGTTAGCGGAGACAATATGTCCTTAGAGCCTGCGTTATCCCAGAGTGACCCTTTACCTACTTCTGTTTTTCTCGCCATTTTCTCCGCCGTATTCTTGCCCATGTTTTTGGCCGCGGTTGATCAAACCTTACTCGCGACGGCGACGCCAGCCATAGTTGAAGATCTTGGCGGTCTGCGCCAAGCCTCGTGGATCACTATCGGCTATATGCTGGCGATGGCCGCTTCTGTGCCGATTTATGGCTGGTTAGGAGATAACTTCGGTCGCGCGAAAATCCTGATGATCGCCTTAGTGATTTTTGCACTGGGCTCTATCGTTTCGGCGAGTGCAGGCACTATGGACCACATGATCGCCGGACGTATCTTGCAGGGCATGGGCGGTGGCGGTTTGATGAGTTTGTCCCAATCCTTAATTGGTGAGTTAGTGCCCATTCGGCAGCGGGCGCGTTTCCAAGGCTATTTTGCCGCTATGTTTACCCTCGCGAGTGTCGGCGGCCCTGTGATTGGCGGGATTGTGGTGCATGCCTATTCGTGGCATTGGCTGTTTTGGGCGAATATTCCACTGGCTATGCTGGCCGTATGGCGGCTCAATGGCTTACATAAGCGCAGCGTTAAACCCGTTCGCCAAGGCAAGTTTGATTTAGTGGGCGTGGTCTTGTTTCCGGCAATTATCACTGCGCTGTTGTATTGGTTATCTATGGCGGGGCAAGAGTTTGCTTGGCTTTCTGCGACCAGCTTAGGTTTTGCCGTCTTTGTGGTAGTTGGCATTTTAGGCTTGTTATTGTGGGAACGGCGATTGGCGAGTCCGTTTCTGCCGTTAGATTTACTGGTGAAGAAGGCCGTGTATATGCCACTGCTAACGGCGGCGCTGTTTGCGGCCTGTTTGTTTGCGATGATCTTCTTCCTGCCGATTTATCTGCAGGTGGGCTTACACACTAATCCCGCTAAAACCGGTTTACTGCTCTTGCCTATGACCTTCGGTATCGTCACAGGCTCGACGATAGCAGGCCGACTGTTAAGCAAAGATGTCGCGCCTAAGTGGTTGCCGACCTTTGGTATGAGCTTAGCTTTTATCGGCTTGTTATTGATTAGTTTTGTTCCGCCCAATGCCAATGTGATCGGCGGCTTAGGTGTATTGGTCGGAATAGGGCTAGGGACTGTGATGCCGAGTGTGCAGCTCGTGGTGCAGAGCGTGTCGGGCAAGGCGCGACTCAGCCAGATCACGGCTATGGTGTCGCTATGTCGTTCTATGGGCGCCGCTATTGGCACTGCGTTATTTAGTGTGCTGCTTTATAGTCTGCTGCCACTCAAGGGTTCAGAGCTTGGCATCGCCACCATTAAAACTCTGCCGACAGAGGTGGTGCATCACGCCTTCCAATATGGATTTATGGCCGCTGCGGGTGTGGCATTGTGCGCCGCGATAGTCGGTTTTTTATCCCCTGCGACGGCATTAAAAGATCATGATAGCGAAACTGCGCAGTAAGCCTAGATTTGCAGGTGCACGACCCATTTAAGCCGTGTACTATTTGCGCTGAGCCGTATTTTTGTGGCCTTATTCGATTCCAGGACATAAGCATGACAATAACAAAACACTGGACCCTAAAGAGCATAGCCAACGAGTTGGGTGTCTCTAATGCCACTGTGTCTAACGCGTTTAATCGCCCCGATCAATTATCGGAAAAACGTCGTAATGAAATTTTAGCGGCTTGCACTAAGTTGGGTTATTTCGGACCAAATAAAGCGGCTCAATCCCTACGTAAGGGCAAGTTCGATACTGTCGCCTTGGTGCTGTCGGATAGCGTGGAATACATGGTGTCCGATCCCGTCGCCAGTAAATTTATGAAGGGCGTAGCCTCTGTCTTGGAGCAAGAAAAACTCAATTTGCTGCTGTTTTCGGGCAGTTCAGACAGTGTAAATGCGGTAGCCGATTTTGTGGATGGTTTTATTTGTTATGGTCGTCCGCGCAATGCCCTGTTGGCCGAGCAGTTAAAGCAGGTAAAGAAAAAGGTCGTCACGGTCGATTTTGATATCCACCGCAATGCATCAGTGAGCATAGACAATAAGTTAGCCGCCTATGAAGTGGCGAAACTGGCATTGCAATCGCCCGCAGACAATGTGGCCATTTTAGGGTTACGTTTGCTCGATACCCACTTAACGTGCCGGGTTTATGATTTAAATCTGCTCGAAATCGATATGTCTATTGCTCATCAAAGGTTGCAGGGTTACTTGCAAGCGATTGAAGAAATGGGTGTAACGCTTGGCAATGATCGCATTTGGAATATCCCCGAGAGCAATGCGGAATATGCGCAAATTGCGGCAAAAGAAGCGCTGAACTCGACTCCGCGGCCGAATGTGTTTTTATGCATGAGTGATTTAATCGCCTTGAGTGTGCTCGGTGAGGCGCAGGCCATGGGGCTGAGTGTTCCCGAAGATGTGCGCGTAGTAGGGTTTGATGGCATAGACGAAGGCACACGTTCAAACCCGCCGTTAACGACTGTCTATCAATACTCTGAGCAAAAGGGCCGAAAAGCGGCACAAATGTTTGTTAGTGATGCTGTGCATGCGGAAGTTTTGGGCTATGAATTACGCCTCGGTAAGAGCTGCTAGTCTCTACATCTTTTAACTAAAAAAGGCGCATTGAATGCGCCTTTTTGCTATCTCAAAAATATGCCGCTTAGCTTGAACTTAAACCCAAGCTCAAGCCCGAACAGGAACGCAAGCTTATGCTTGAGCCAGCAGTTTTGATAACGATATTTCTGTCTTTTTACCTTGCTTATCTAAGAGGATGATTTGACCCTCTTTATTGGCAAAATCGAGGGTGAGGCTCGCCTGCGAATCGGCCGCTGTCCAAGATAAGGTTAACGTGCGTTCTGCTGATGCCATCGTAAATCGGCCATCGAAGGCTGGGCTGCTATTACGCAGTTTAATCAGTTGAGTCAGCGCCTTAACTACAGGTTTCTGTAACGCTTGTTGCACTTTTTCACGGTTCAAGTAAGGACGATTAATATCGCGACCGACATGGGTGTTGTTGAGCAGTTCCATATCATTTGGAATCGCCAGCAGACCCGCGTAATACACCTGCGGAATACCCGGTGCGAAAAACTGAATCGCCCGCGCCATCAAATAATCTAAGTCATTCTGGCCGAGCGCATCGTAATAGGTGCAGTTGATTTGATATAAATCGACGTTACTGGCGGCCGCGCCTGTGGCTTGAAGACTCTCGCCCTTACTGTTGCCATGTATGGTTTCAACCAGATTATCGATTTGATTTTCGGTCAATAATCCGCGCAAGCCATCCATAGGGCCGACGTCGATAATGCCGATGCCGTCGTGGGTGTCGAGTACGGTAATGCAGTTGCGCGGCGCCATTTCCAGCCAATGGGTCAAGGCTTGGCAATCTTGGCTAAATAGCGTGTGCAAGATGAGTGGTGGCAGGGCGAAGTCGTACACCATATCGACCCGCTTGGCGATCTCGACCTGAGTCATGTGGTGCGAATGAATTTCGGCCAGCGTTGTCATACCTAACGCATTGGCCTGCTTAGCTAATTTATCCACGAACTCGAAGGACTCTTCAATCATAAAGCAGCTAGTGCCGGGCTTTTTAATCGCATAGCCCGCCGCATCTAAACGGATCAGATTCACTTTACTGTGGTCGAAACGCGCCAGCACTCGGTTTAAATAATCTTTACCCGCGGCGGAATGAACGTCGATATCGATTTGATTGCGGGTAAAGGTGGTCCAAAACTCTTCGGTCGAGCCATCGGCTAAGGTGTAAGTGCTGAAGCAACTGCCCGGGCGTGGACGATAGATAGCGGCTTGATCTTGCGCGCTTAACCCTTCAGGAAATACCTTGTCTTTGGTTAAAAATAAATCCCAGTAAGCCGATTGTTTGCCGTGTTTGAGTACGTCTTTAAATTCGGGCGACTCGGCGGACATGTGGTTAACGATAAGGTCGGCCATGATGTCGTAATCATCACCAATGCGTTTAACGTCATCCCAATTGCCTAAGCGTGAATCGACTTGCACATGGTCTATCGGATCGAAGCCCGCATCGCTGCCGTCAATGGGGAAATAGAAAGGCAAAAGATGTACGCCGCCGAATAGACCTTGCAGCTCGTCATCGAGCAGTGCTTTGAGCTCCTTGAGCCCTGCATTCGTAATTCTGTCGACATAGGTGATCAGTTGCACTTGGTTTTTCATACTTTGCCCACGCTTGAGTTGTCTTTTTAGAGTAAAGGTTTATGGCAATCGTTAATTGATTGCACAACTAAACTTAATCGATTAAGTTGTATATTTAACCAATATGAAACATTATTCAAGTGGTTTGTTGGATTTTTGAGTTAGTCTCAAGTTTTGGGGGAGGCTGGCTCACTGCTGTACACAAAAGCCGAAACCCTTTCAGCATGCTGTCACTGAGCTGCTGAGAGCGAGTAGGTATAATAACGATAAGGTGAAATGGTATGGTAAGTGATTCAAAAGGTTGCGATAACCGCAATCATACCCGTATTCGGGTACTCACATATTTAATGTTTTTCATGTTCGCTATGACCTCTGATGCCGTGGGTGTCATTATTCCAGAGTTGATATCCCAGTTTGGTTTGTCCATGTCGCAGGCCAGTGCCTTTCACTATATGCCGATGATTTTTATCGCGGTGAGTGGACTGTTTTTAGGCTTCTTGGCGGATAAGATAGGGCGTAAGTTAACCATTCTATTGGGGTTATTGTTATTCGCGCTCGCCTGCTTCATGTTCGCGCTGGGGGAATCGTTTTACTATTTCTTGTTCCTACTCGCCTTTGTCGGCACGGCGATTGGCGTCTTTAAAACCGGCGCGCTGGGGCTTATTGGCGATATCTCGACTTCCTCAAAACAGCATTCGAGCACTATGAATACGGTAGAGGGCTACTTTGGTGTCGGTGCCATGATAGGGCCGGCCATCGTTAGTTATTTACTGATCAGCGGCGTCTCTTGGAAGTATCTGTATTTTGGCGCGGGTTGCTTCTGTTTAGTGCTGTGTTGGTTAGCTTACCGAGCGGATTATCCGCAAATCAAACGTTCCTCGACGGATGCCATTAACCTTGCCAGCACCTTTAAGATGATGAAAAACCCTTATGCATTAGGGTTCTCACTCGCGATAGGTTTATATGTTGCCACCGAAGTGGCGATTTACGTGTGGATGCCGACCTTGCTGCAAAGCTATCAAGGTGATTACACCACATTGGCCGCCTATGCCCTGACGATCTTTTTTACCCTGCGTGCGGGTGGGCGCTTTTTAGGGGGTTGGGTGCTCGATCGCTTCCCGTGGCAGCAAGTAATGTTCTGGTTTAGCTTCGCGATAAGTGCTTGTTATCTTGGGTCTATGATCTACGGCATTGAAGCGGCTGTTGTCTTGCTGCCCTTGTCTGGGCTGTTTATGTCGATGATGTATCCCACGCTTAACTCTAAGGGGATTAGCTGTTTCCCTGTGGATCAGCATGGCTCTGTGGCTGGGGTGATTCTGTTTTTTACTGCCGTGTCCGCTGCCGTAGGGCCCTTGTTGATGGGGTTCGTGGGCGATATTTTCGGCCATGTTAAATATGGCTTCTACCTCGCCACTGGTTTTGCCATTTTGTTATGCCTCCTGAGCGGATTTAATCTCGTTAAAGATCCTGCTCGTCATGTGTTAACTTTCGATGCGCACTAATTTGGGCTGTGACAGAAAATATTTTTCTGTCACATTTCTTCAATTAATCAATATGTTGATATGGTACACCCAGAGTGCGAACCAAAATTGTGCAAAAAACACACTTGCTTTTTGTTATTAAGTTGCTAACTTGTTAACTTAATCGATTAAGTTGATTCGGGGTTCAGTTCAATATGACCTTGAACAATCACTAAGATGGTTCTTCGATTAATCACAATTCGGTAGATGTAGCCATGGGGAGATAGGGCTGCATCTCAAATATGGGTGGGGACATAAAAATGATAAAAAGCACATCACAGAAATTCTTGTTAAGTACATTGGCCGTGTTGGTGAGTTCTCACCTTTGGGCAGCCGACGTACCACAACAGGAAGAAGCTAAGAAAGACGCGTTAGGTTTAGAAAGAATTACTGTTACTGGGGTTGCCCGTGGCACTCGTGTTATGGATTCGAGTGTGTCAGTCAGTAGTGTGTCACTGGCTGAGCTTGAAGTGAGTACGCCGCGTTCATCGGCCGAAGCATTCCGTATTATTCCGGGGATGAAGGTCGAGTCTACTGGCGGTGAAGGTAACGCTAACATAGCTGTGCGTGGTTTACCTGTGGCGTCTGGTGGTGCTAAGTTCCTGCAAATTCAAGAAGATGGTTTGCCAATCCTACAGTTTGGCGATATCGCCTTTGGTAACGCAGACATCTTTTTACGCTTAGATTCAACAGTGCAAACCATTGAATCTATCCGTGGCGGCTCTGCATCGACTGCGGCCAGTAATGCCCCTGGCGGCATTATCAACGTGATCAGTAAAACCGGTACTTCGGATTCGGGCAGTGTGGCTACCACTTTAGGGTTGGATTACGACACTTTCCGTACCGATTTTGAATACGGCACTAGCATCAACGACAGCTTGCGTTTCCATGTGGGTGGTTTTGTGCGCACCGGTGAAGGCCCACGCGACGCTGGCTATAACGCCAACAAAGGCGGCCAGATCAAAGCGAACTTAACCAAAGAATTTGATAAGGGTTATGTTCGCCTGTATTTCAAACATTTAGACGATAAAAGCATTGGTTACTTACCTATGCCTATGTACTCGGATGGCAGTTCAATCCCAGGTTTTGATGCGAAATCCGATGCGATTCAATCCGCGTATTTCCAATCAACCTTGAGCTTAGGTGCCGATGGCGAACGTCGCCGTGGCGATATGCGCGATGGCATGAATCCAGTGGTTAATTCTGTCGGCTTAGAAGCCTCATTCGATTTAGGTAACGATTGGCAGGTAGAAAACCGTTTCCGTTTCTCCGATGTGAGCGGTAACTTCATCGCGCCATTCCCAGCCGAAGTGGCCAACGGTAGCGACATTGCCACCAGTATTGCAGGCACTGGCGCTAAGTTGATTTACGCCAATGGACCTAATGCGGGTAGTCAGATGGACGGTTTAGCCATGCGTATCAATACCTTTGATGTGCAGATGAATGACTTTGGCTCAATCGTAAACGATTTTAAATTGACTAAAACCTTCGACGATACCAGCGTGACCTTAGGCTATTACAACGCCACCCAAAACATCGGCATGAGTTGGATGTGGAACTCTTATTTGATGGAAGTCAAAGGCGATAATGCCGCGCTATTAGATGTGGTTGCCGCCGATGGTACGGCCTATTCTGACAATGGCCTCTATGGTTATGGCGTACCTTACTGGGGAAATTGTTGCCAACGTAATTACGATACCGACTACACCATTAAAGCGCCTTACCTCGCGTTAGCCTCGAGTTTTGGTGACTTATCGCTTGATGCCAGTGTGCGTTATGACAGTGGTGATGCGAGCGGTAACTACGCAGGTAGCGTGCAATCGCAAGTGGATATGAATCTCGATGGGGTGATTTCAATCCCTGAGCAGAGCGTGTCTTCTATTGATAATGCGAACCCTCAGCCAGTAAATTACGATTGGAGTTACACCTCTTACTCATTAGGTGCTAACTATCAATTTGCCAGTGACTTAGCTGCCTTCGGTCGGTTGAGCCACGGTGGCCGCGCCAATGCCGACCGTCTATTGTTTGGTAAAGTGCGTGCCGATGGTTCAGTGGCGAAGGAAGATGCGGTTGATATCGTCGATCAGTACGAGTTAGGGGTTAAGTACCGTTATGATGATTTGTCGGTGTTTGCGACGGCGTTCTACTCTGAAACCGAAGAGCAAAACTTTGAAGCTACCAGCCAACGTTTCTTCGACCGTAAGTACAAAGCCAAAGGTATCGAAATCGAGTCGGCCTATTTTATCGGTGACTTCGACTTTAGAGGCAACCTAACCTGGACCGATGCTGAGATTGCTAAAGATGCATTGACGCCAGAAGTGGTGGGTAATACCCCGAGAAGACAGGCTGACTTTATCTACTCCTTGATGGGCCGTTACAACTTTGACCAAGGTTCTGTGGGCGTTAACTTAATCGGTACCACGGATTCTTATGCTCAAGATAATAACGACTTAAGCTTCGATGGCTACAACCAAGTGAATACTTTCGCGACTTACAATCTGACCGAAGCCATGAGTGTGTCCTTAAACGTCAACAACTTGTTTAATGTCACGGGTATTACTGAGGCGGAAGAAGGCTCAATCCCTGATAACAATATCATCCGTGCCCGTACTATTAATGGCCGCACCACGAGTGCGACGCTGAAATACGAGTTCTAAGCGGATGTTGGTACAGAAACTGTTTTTACAGAAAAAATGCTAAGCCCAAAACAGCCCATGAAAGTGGGCTTTTTGCCTGATATAGAATGCAGAATATAGAATACAAAGTTGGAGTGGAAATGACGGTATTACTCAGTTTCGGTGAGGTGTTAGTAGACTTGCTGCCAACCGATGCCACAGGCAAACATCATCAGCCGATTGCCGGTGGCGCGCCCGCCAATGTGGCCGTAGGTTACGCTAAACTCGGCGGTCAGAGTTATTTTGCCGGTGGCATCAGCGCCGACCATTACGGTGTCATGTTAAAGCAAGCCTTAGCGGAGCAGGGTGTGGCGACCGATTATTTGGCCGAAGTGTCGGGCGCCGCTACCGCGACTGTACTGGTCAATTTAGATGAACAGGGTGAACGCACCTTTGAGTTCAATCGAAATGGCACCGCCGATATGCGCTACAGCAATCAGCATTTCGACCATATTCCATGGCAGGGGATTGATATCTTTCACCTTTGCTCTAATACCTTTACTGAAACTGCCATCTTTAACACTAGCCTTTATGGTGCGCGTTGTGCCAATGCGTTCGCGACCTTAGTGAGTTTCGATGTGAACCTGCGTTTATCCCTGTGGCAGGACACGTCCTTGTTGGCCGAGCGGGTTGAGCAGTGTTTCCGTTACACCCAAGTGCTGAAAATGAGCCGCGAAGAAGCGGACTACTTAGCGTTAGCGCGGGATAAGAGTTTTGAAGATTATCTGCAGTTTTGCCTCGCCCAAGGGGTTGAGGTGATTTTGGTCACCGATGGTGCCAATCCAGTGCAATGCATCACAGGGCAGCAAAGGTTTAGCGTACCCGTCCCCCAAATCTCAGCCGTCGATACTACGGCGGCGGGCGACAGTTTTATCTCAGGATTTCTGTTCGCCTTAGGTTTAGATCTGCAATACGATTTAGGCCATTTAACCTTGAAACAAAGGCTCGAAAGCAAAGAACACTTAGAGGCGGCGGTGGTTTTTGCCACTCGCTGCGGCGCGATTACCTGCGGGCAAAAAGGCGCATTTCCTTCCTTACCTACGTTAGCGCAGGTCAGCTAATCCTTGCTATATTAACGATAATATCCAAGGCGAGCCTGTTGAGTTTCCTTGGATTCTTCTCGTGTAGATTTTCTGCCCGCCACTTTTCAATAGCATAGCGCGAACCCCATCACGTTTTAGTCGCCCCCTTTTCCGAGCATTTATGCTATTTTAGCTGCGGCTTAAGGTCGAAGCTGTAGCGGCTTCTTCCATGTTTGATGTCGACAATTTTCACTTCGGCATGTTTCATTTCAACATCATTGGGGATTTCCTATGAGCAAAGCAAAAATCGGTATTGTGACGGTCAGCGATCGCGCCAGCGCGGGAATTTATGAAGATATCTCAGGCAAGGCGATTATCGACACGCTCAACGACTATCTCACCAGCGAGTGGGAGCCGATTTATCAAGTGATCCCCGATGAGCAGGATGTGATTGAAGCGACGCTGATCAAGATGGCCGACGAGCAGGATTGCTGTTTGATTGTCACTACGGGCGGCACAGGACCTGCGAAACGCGATGTCACCCCAGAAGCGACAGAAGCCGTCTGCGATCGCATGATGCCAGGCTTCGGTGAGTTGATGCGCGCTGAGTCATTAAAATTTGTGCCTACCGCCATTTTATCGCGCCAAACCGCAGGGTTACGTGGTGATTCATTGATTGTGAACTTGCCCGGCAAGCCAAAATCGATTCGCGAATGTTTAGATGCCGTGTTCCCCGCCATTCCTTACTGTATCGACTTGATGGAAGGCCCGTATTTAGAGTGCAATGAGTCGGTTATCAAACCATTCAGGCCTAAGGCTAAGTAATCTTGCTATCGAGCCTGTAAAAAAATAAAGCCACTGAAAATCCAGTGGCTTTGTTGTTTGAGGAGCTTAGGGTTCATAACTGATTAATCTGTTGCTTTAGCTCGTACTCTGGCTCTGTCACTATTTTTTCAAGCACTTGTATTCGCTCAATTAGTGTTTGGTTTTGTAGGCTGAGTTGAGTCACTTTGTCCTCAAGGTGCCTATCGTCTGCGGTGCCCACTCTAAGTTGGCGCGCCTTTAGATAGTGTTTAAACATTTCAGTGGCGCTGAGGCCAATAATGAAGGTGACCATAATCACCATTAAGACAAATTCGTTTTCCATAACAAACTCCCGTAGCTACTGAGGTTTTCAACTTGGGAACGACTTGGTTATCGTCCCAAGTTTATCAATCGAAGCGCCCTATAAACCGAAGATCACTTTTTCACTCTTGAGCGACCTTTCCATGCCAAAGGCGAGCAATATCGCAATGGCGAGTGTGCCTAAGGTCGAAACCAGTAACTGCAACATGGGCAAGTCTTTACCTTTGATAAAGTCCATTAATGCCTGTTGCTGACCCGAGACGGGCAACCACTGCAGCATATCTGGCGCTATGTTGTAACTTGCGGCCATCGACAGGGCTAAGGGCACAAACAGCACCATAGTCAGATAGGACTGAGCTTCCTTAAAGGTTTTCGCCATAAAAGACACAAACAGTTGCAGACAAGCGGCCATTAACGCGACGGGGATGCCGACCACTAACATCAGCAGCATAAATTCTGTGGTGATGTTGACGCTAAAGCCTAATTCCTGCCATGGCACGAAGGCGTAGGCGATTTTAGACACCAGCAAGATCAGCACTAAACCGAGCAGAGCGAACAAGCTCACCGCAATAATTTTTGACAGTACTAATTGGCGAGTGGTCAGCGGATGGCTCAGTAGCAGGGCCAAGGAGTTACGTTCGCGCTCACCGGCACTGGTGTCGATAGCTAGGTTCATCCCCGAGATAAATACCGAGTAGATCATAGTGAAAATGGCGATACCTAAGATCATCCCACCTTTAGAGTCTGTAGTGGCTTTGTCTTGCACATTCACTTTAAGCGGTTGCACCACGCGGGGGTCAATACCGCGGGCGATTAAACGTAAACTGCCCATTTCAGCGCTGTAGGCCTGCAGTTGTTTCTCGAGTCTACGAATCGAGTTCTGCAGTTTCTCCTCAGAGTTATCGGCCACGATAGTGATTTCGGCGCTTTTGCCTTGGTTCATTTGCGCGGCATAGTCGGTGCTGATGATCAGTTCTATTGCTTTAAGGTCTTTGGCGTCAGAGCCATCGGCTGCGCCTTGAGTGATGCCCTTATTCGATAAAAATCTTACTAAATCCGGTGCTTTATCGGGATTTTTAATGGTGATTTTCAAATCATCGGGGCTGGTTAATTGGCCAATTAACACCATAAATAGGCCGCACATGATCAGCGGCGTGCCTATGGCGTAGTACAGACCCGCCATCACAGAGCGCTTATCGCGGGCGGCATCGATGAGTTCTTTACGAACCATAGCGATTATTTTATTCATGCTGTCATTCCCTTATCCATGATCTTATCTATCTGAGCTTGTACATCATTGATGCTGCCTGCATTCTTGTTAGTTTGAGTCATCATGCCGCTATCCCTTCATCCGTGCCGATAAGTTGAATAAAGGCTTCTTCGAGCGAGTCTTTACCCGTTTGGGTGCACAGTTCGGTGGGGCTGCCAATGGCGACGACTCTACCTTGGGCCATAACGATCACTTGGTCACACAGTGCGGCGACTTCCTGCATCACATGGCTCGAGAACAGCACGCAATGTCCTTGATTTTTAAGATCGATAAGAATGTCACGCAATAGGCGAGTGCTCATCACATCCAGCCCACGGGTCGGCTCGTCGAGGATAATATTGCTCGGGCTGTGGACGATTGCCTGTGCGAGGGCGGTTTTCATTCTTTGTCCTTGGGAGAAGCCTTTGCAGCGGCGATCGCTAATGTCTTCGAGGCGCAATTTTGCAATCACTTGGCTGGTGGCTTCTTTGGCGTCCTTGGATGATAAGCCGCTTAGCTCGGCAAAATAGCGAATGTATTCCCGTGGTGTTAAGCGTTCGTACAGACCAAAAGGGTCGGGGAATAGCCCGACTTGCTGTTTAGCGCCAATAGGGTCGATGGCGACATCTATGCCTTCGATTTCAGCCTTGCCGTTATCGGGTTTCAGCAGGCCAAAGATAGTGCGTAAACAGGTCGTTTTACCTGCCCCGTTCGGGCCGAGTAGTCCTGTGATTTGGCCGTTTTGTGCGACGAAACTTAAGTCATTCAGCGCCTGCACGTCACCGATGCGCTTGGAAAGATGGGATACTTTAATCATGGCTTATTCCTTAGCTCCAGTGCTGGCGTGGTCATCTGTTGTCGTGGTTTTTGTGCTGGTCGCATTAAGCGGTTCTACCGAGCTGGCATTTAAATAAAAGCTGCGGCGCACATCTTTGTTCAAACATTCGCCGTCGAGATCGTTGACTGAGCCCGAGCGAACGAGATCGGCAATCAGGTTATTGGCGCAGGATTGATAGGCCACACCGTGGGTCGCATAAGGAGCGACAAAGTGCTTGGCATTGGTGAGTTTTTCCATGGCTAACTCGCCCCAGCTTGGTGGGGTGGCGGGGTCGATTTCGCCGGATAACAACAAGGTCGGAATGTTACTGTTAATGGGCTCGCTAAAGCTGTTATCGACCGCAGGGACTTTCCATACTGAACAAGTCGCCTCTAAGCCTTCGAGCATGGTTCTGCCCATAAAGGATTTTTTGGCCTGCTCGCGCATGGTTGGAGTAATGCGGTGCATATCTTCGCCACACACAACGGATGCGTGCATGCCCATCGCCATGCCAGCATTGTCGATAGTGAGGGCATAGAGGCCGAGTATAGGTTGGAAGTTGTTTTTCGATGCTTGATGAATCGCATGGGGCAAGAGGGCGCGCACATTGGCTTGATACAGTGCCATGCGGATCGAGCCAGAGAATTTACCGCGCGTCATGGTTAACATGGTTTTTTCGCCCGTGACGGGATCGTAAACGTTTTCCATCACAGGGCCTGTGGCGAGCTTAGCGTCGACTCGCTCAAAGTCCGCTTGTAACTCGGGGAATTGACTGTTACAGGCGGCGGTTGCTTGGCAATCCTTAAACAATAAGTCGAAGCCACGATCAATCGCCGAGCCAATTTCCAATACGCTTTGCTGCATGGGCACTATGCCGTCTAAGGTCACTGTGGCTAAGTGATCTGGATATAAACGCATGTAAAGTTGCGCCATGCGAGTGCCGTAGGAGATGCCGTAAATATGCAGTTTTTTATAGCCTAAGTGCGCACGTACGGCTTCGAAGTCTTTAATCGCATTGAGGCTGCCGTATTGAGTCACGTCGGCATCAATTTTGGCTAAGCATTTTTGCGTTTCGGCTAAGGTATCGACATTATCGTCATCGAAGGACAGTGGAGATTGAGCTCCTTCATCGCAGGCCAGTACATTCGAACGGCCAGTGCCCCTTTGATCGATCAGTAAAATATCCCGCTGTTGGCGAACTTTGCTCAGCATGGCATCGAAACCTGCCGCGTTCTCTATGGCCGATTGTCCTGGGCCGCCTGCAATCGCCAGCAAGGCTTCTTCATGGTTGGCATTTTTCACCGCAGGCAAAACAACGTAATGCACTTGGATCTGTTTGCCATCGGGTTTGTTAGGGTTTTCTGGCACAGTCACAAAACCGCAGTTTAGGCGATCGGATACGCCTTCCACATAACAAGTGTCGGTGTCATTCGCCATGTTCCTAGCTATATCTGCCGTCGCTTGTGTCTCTTGGCTTTTAACATCACTCGCCCACGTCGCCGTACTTGCCATTGCCAGTATGAGGGCGCTCATTCTCAAAGTACGCGTGTGCCATGTGGCACTAGTCGCACCATGGCGTGGCTGAGTTGGCACAAGGCGTTGAACTGTGTTGCTTAACTTCCTGTGTGTCATGCTATGTATCATGCGCGCTTTCCTTTTTGCATTTCAGGACGAGTGTGTTAATTTAAATACCGGTGTATCGGTGTATCAATGTATTAATACAGTGTGTAAAGGCTAATGTTAGAACTTTTAAATGTCAACCCCAGCAGTGGTGAACCCATTTACAAACAATTACACGAACAAGTCGTGCGTTTAATTGTGGGCGGTCAACTGCAAGTGGAAGACGTATTACCCTCAGTGCGCCAGATTGCCGAGCATTTAGCGGTAAATCCCATGACAGTTTCCCGCGCCATTCAACAGCTGGTTGACCAAGGTTGGCTCGAACGTCGCCGCGGCCAAGCGACAAAAGTTGCGTTGCGAACTGAGACTATGGCATCGGGTATTAGTCTGCTCGAACCCCAGCTCGATGCCCTGTTGTCGCAGGCAAAGCAGTTAGGTGTCAGCTTGCCCGAGTTGCTGCAACTGCTAAATGAGCGCTGGCAAGATTAGAAAGTAATGTACCGATAAATAGCATAAAAAGGATGAAATTCGATGGACCAAGAGCGCACGCCAATACTTGAATTTAACCGAGTGAATAAAATCTTTCGTGGTAAAGGCGCGGGTGAAAAGTGGGCGCTTAAGGATTTATCGTTAACTTTGTCGGCGGGTATGGTAGTGGGGTTATTGGGGCAAAATGGGGCGGGTAAATCGACCCTAATGCGCTGCGCCTTGGGTGTGCTCACACCGGATTCTGGCAGTATTGTTACCTTAGGCGAAACGCCCGAAAACTTAACTTCAAAGGCAAAGGAGCGTTTAGGTTATGTACCGCAGCAACCTTTTGGTTATGAAGGTTTTACCATTGAACGCGCCCTCGATTTACACCGCAGCTTTTATCCCAATTGGGACATGCAATTAGAGCAAGATTGGTTGGTACGTTTCGAGTTAGATGTGACCCAACAGGTGCAGCGTTTATCGGTTGGGCAAAGGCAATCGCTAGCGTTAATTATGGCGATGGCCTATCGCCCTGAGTTGTTAATCTTCGATGAACCCGTTGCCAGCCTCGACCCTATAGTCCGGCGCAAGTTTATGGTCGATTTGTTCGATCTCGCCCTCGAATCTGGTTCTGCCGTACTGTTTTCATCCCATATCACCTCAGATCTAGAGCGAGTTGCCAGCCATGTGGCACTGATTAAACAGGGAGAGTTAGTGCTGTTTAAGGAAATCGATGCCCTGCGTGAAGAAGTGCGCTTACTCACTCTCGCGCCTGAAACGGTTTTGCCCGAGTTAATCACAGTGCTGAGCCGACACGGGGATTCTGTGCTGGTGGACTTAGGTGGGTATCACACTGAAATATCAGGCGTGTTAAAGAATGAAGCCTTAAACTTGGAGCAACTGTTTATGGAGCTACACAGATGAGTGCGGCGCACCATAAGCAGATACAAGTCGCGAAGGGCAAAAGAACGAGTCAGCGAATGAATCCTTTCAAGGGCATGCTGCGCTTTTGGTGTTTTGATATCGGCAGTGTGAGCTTTTTAGGTACGGCTATACTGGGGGTGATCTTAGCTTGTATCGCCGCAGTTTATGGTAAAAATGACAGTGCTGAACTGTTGTTTTCTATGGGGATTATCTCAAGTTTGGCGGCGGTTGCATGGCAACTCATACGTCTGATGGCGAATGAATGTGCACAGTTAATTCCCCATTATCGTCGCCATATCTACATTCAAAGTGTCACTGTTTTAGTCAGCGTTTTTGGCATAGGTGTCTTGTTCTGTTTGGCTTTAGGTTTGACGGCTAGCCTAGCGAGCTTAGTGCTGGCTTTGGTGATGAGTTTAACTTTTATTTGGCTTTGTTTACTCAGCACTCAGTGGTTTTATGCTTCGTTTTTGCTCTTTGTCTTAATGCCATTTATCCCATTGATTGCAGAACACATTCCTCTTTGGCTAAGTGCTATTGCCCTGCTGATTTTAGGTATGCTGATTGCGCGTGCATGCGGTGTTTTACCTTGGCGTGCTGAGGCGAGGACGGTATATCTCAATGGTCTCGAAATGGGCTGGTTTTGGCTGCCGAATCTGCAATCCATGCGCAGATTGAGTCGCTTTGAGCGTTATTTGCATCCCACCAATTTTTTTATCGGCCCTATGTTGACGATTTTACTGCTGCTATTGCCCGTAGTCTGCTTAGTGCTTGGGCTGTTGTCGCATCAATTTCATTTGAATATCCCTGTATTATTGTTTTTGGCGCAGTTCAGCGTGATTAGTTGTTCGCTGGTGCATTGGAGCCGAGTGCAACGCTCGCGCTCGACAGAAACCTTATTGTTGATGCCAGGTTTTGACGGGCGAAAAGGACTCATAGCGGCATTTTGCCGTGGACAGCAAAGACTCCTGAATGTGGTCGTCGGCATTATGCTGACGTGTAGTCTGCTGTTGGGCTGGCTTAATGGTGATCTGAATATGCAGTTAGTGGGTCATCTGGTGCTCAGCACTTATTGGGCCTACGCCTTGACGTTAGGTTTTGGCTGTATGTGTCGCCGAGTTTTGCATATCACGCTCACTATGATGGTCGTCGCGGGGCATTCCCTGTGGGTGTCCATCAGCCTTACGTCTTTACGTGATGGCGGCAATTTAACTAATTGGTTGTTATGGGATCTACTCTTAATACCGCTTGGGCAAGCGGTGCTGATTTGGGGCAAGAAAACCCTCTGGAAGGGCGATGTTATGAGGGCATGTTGACGTTTCGAGATTAAATTTTATTCGCTCTGGCAAGTAAGTGAAACTAAGACTGGTACGCCGCTAAAGGCTATTTACAGCGTGATTTGGACGACATTTGCACAACATTAGAGCAAAAACTCTTAGTTTTTATTTGGCCTTCAGGTAGAATGCTGCAAAAGCGGTACACTTGTAAGCTAAAAAGGTGAGTCTCTTATGTCTCTCGATCAATATCATGTTATTCGACTACTACAGCAGCAGAGTGAGTCTTTAAAAGACGCAGTAGCGCTGGAAGGTTTTGAAATGGCCGCTCCTTGGTATCAGGTGAGTTGGCAAGCCTTCGACCAAATCAGCAGTAAAATTGCACAAGTGTTGATCGAACTTGGCGTACAAGTGCAAGACCGTTGCGTTATTCTGGCGCAAAACTGCCCGCAGTGGACTTGTGCCGATGTCGGCACTCTCAAAACTCGCGCCGTTGTGGTGCCAATTTATCCCACCAGTACCGTCGAACAGGCGAGCTTTATCGTTAACGACGCCACAGCTAAAGTGATTTTTGTCGACGATGCTAAGCAATACGCCATGGCGTGTGAGTTGCAAGCCTTATGCCCAAGCCTAGAGCATGTGATTGTATTCGATGCCAGCGTGACACTCGCTGCCGATAAGGCCAATCAGCATTGGCATCTAGATACCCTACTGGCGGGTGACACTCAGTTAAACATTGAGCAAGAAGCCGAGCTTAATCAGCGTTTACAAGCTGCAAATCTCGATGATTTACTGACCTTAATTTATACCTCCGGCACGACGGGCGATCCTAAAGGCGTGATGCTGGATTACCGTAATATGGCGTCTACCATACGCCAGCACGATCAAAAATTGGCCTTCCATTCTGGCGATGTGTCTTTGGCATTTTTGCCATTGAGCCATGTATTTGAGCGCAGTTGGAGTTTCTACGTCTTGTGCCGTGGCGGCCATAACGTCTATCTGCAAAATACCCAAAGAGTGAAAGAGGCGATTAGCGCCGTGCGTCCACATACCTTGTGTGTGGTGCCGCGTTTCCTCGAAAAAGTGTATAGCGCCGTACAAGATAAAGTCGCCAAATCAGCCGACGGTCGTAAGAAGTTGTTTGCTTGGGCGATGCGCGTTGGCCAACGTCAGTTCGAAGTAGGCCAAGGTCGTGCTAAGGGCGGATTGTGGTTGTCGCTGCAATGGCGTTTGGCGCACAAGCTGGTGTATAGCAAGCTGCAAGCCGTGCTCGGTGGCCGTTTGAAGTTTATGCCTTGCGGTGGCGCAGCCTTAGATGTGAATGTCGGTAGTTTCTTCCATGCGATTAATATTCCGGTACTTTGTGGGTACGGTATGACAGAAACTAACGCGACTGTGACCTGCAATACCTTAGGTAATCGAGTGCCAGGTTCCAATGGACAACCTTTGCTGGAAACCGAAATTAAGTTAGGTAAGGACGATGAGATTTTAGTCCGCGGCGCGACTGTGATGCGCGGCTATTACAATCGTCCTGAAGATACCGCCGCTGCGTTTGAGGATGGTTGGTTAAAAACCGGCGATGCAGGGCGTTTCGATGCGAACGGCAATTTATTTATTACCGATCGTATTAAAGAATTGATGAAGACCTCCAACGGTAAATATATCGCGCCGCAAAGGGTTGAAGGCGCCGTAGGCTGTTGTCCTTTTATCGAGCAAGTGGCGATTATTGCCGATGCGCGTAACTATGTGACCGCTTTGATTGTGCCAGCGTTTGAGTCACTGGAAGCGTGGGCGAAGGACAAAGGGCTGAAGTATGAGTCACCTTTAGAATTGCTGCGCCATAGTCATGTGGTTGAGCATTTTGAGCAACGCTTAAAGCAGTTACAGCATGAGTTGGCCGGTTTTGAACAGATTAAAAAGTTCACTCTGTTGCCTGAAGCATTTTCGATGGAAGCGGGTTTAATCACCCCAACGCTCAAGCTGCGCCGCAAGATGATTTACCATAAATACGCCCATGAAATAAATGCTATGTACAACAACTAATTGTTAAGTTGTTGTTGCTAAAGGCCGCGGAAGCGGCCTTTTTTTTATCTACTACTTCCTGAAGTGCTTTTCTTCGCTTAAAATTCGCCCCGTTTACTGGTGCGCATGAGGCGCGAGGCGTCGGTATAAAAGGTGTAGTTAAATGGAACTTTCGATTCGTAGTTTATTCGCTGCAGTGAGTGCGGTGTTGTTATCTTCTTTAACTGTCATTCCTGCAGCTGACGCTGAGGATTACGACAAAATCGTCCATGGCCCAGTGGACTTGCCTAACGGGCAATGGCTCAATTTCTATCAAAAAGATCATAAAGTGTGGGGCGAAATGCTCTATGGCGATGCGCCTGGCGTGCGTCTTGATGATTATGGTTCTGCTGAAGTGGTTGCGGTTTTTTACCTCGATTTTGATAAAGGTGGCACCAAAGAAGTGGTTGTCATGCTTAAAGATGCCGATGGTCAGCATTTACGGGGCTATGGTTTTGAAGGGGATGATCTCACAAAACTCCCCCGTCTACAGGTTGTGCTCGATGACGTGGCACCAACCTTAACCTCGTTTACCGTGGGTAGCGTTCGTAAAGTGTTAAGCCAAATTCCGCCGCAACAATACCGTATGACCTATGATGTTGACGCGATTGAAGATCCCGCCATTAAAGCGATTGTCGATGGTTCTACTAAGCTCAAGCCGACCTTAGTGGGTTATCGTAATTCCGAAGGTTCACCCGTCGATGTGAAGACCGCCGTCGAATATAAATTACGTTATCCACTGACTCGTAAAGATAAAGATGCCCAAGGGATTGAGCGCCAATATAGCTTAGTGACCACCTTTGATCGCAGTGGTTATAGCGAAGAAGACGGCAGTTTTGTATTGGTGAGCGTGGCCTTTGAGGCCGATGACTTTGATTGGCTTAAAAGTGGTGGTGCCGTGATCCCTAAAACAGGCCCATCCTACGATTTTATGAGTATGGGCATGGGAAGCACTTGGGCAGGGCTTGCCAGTGAAAGTCATTATGCCCAAGGTGTGCTCGATGGCCCGTATGCAGCCTACGATGGTCGCAATGGTAACGTGGTTTACTCTGGTAACTACAAACAGGGCAAAAAAGTCGGTAAGTGGATGGAGACAGAGAACCAAGCCATTTATTGGGAAGGCGAATATCTTGACGGTAAAAAGCAAGGTAAATGGATTGCACAGTCGATGTTCGATGAGGCCGATAACTTTGGTTTTGCCCATTACAATCAGGATGTGCTCGACGGCCCCTACGAAGTCTATGAGCCCGATTATGACTCCAGTGCAGAAGGCGATAAGCGATTAGTGGCAAAAGGCATTTATCTCAATGGCGTAAAAGATGGCGAGTGGCTTGAGGCTGATGGTAGCAAAGGCCAGTATCAAAAGGGTGTGAAGCAAGGCGCTTGGGTCGATAAAGTGACGAGCGGACATTTCCGTGATCAAGTAGGTGAAGGCGCCTATCTTGCAGGAAAACGCACTGGCCCTTGGGTATTTAAAGCCGAAGATGGGACTCGTACCGAAGTGAACTATGTCAATGGCTTACGTCAAGGAGAGTCTAAATCATTCGACAAAAATAATCTGATGTTTAATGTCCGCCATTATGAACAAGGCCGCCTTAATGGTCAGAGTATTTGGTATTCAAGTCCGAATGTCGTGGTGGATATCGCTAACTACCGCCAAGGAGAGTTTGATGGTCAGCAAATGCGCTTTAATCCCCAGAACGGTGAACTGACTGAACTCACGAGTTATCAATTTAATGAAGCGGTGACGCTTAAGCCTTCGCACGATGAATGTATTATGCGTGAAAATCCCTACTCAGATGATTGTGAAGGGGTGATCAATGGCAAAAATGAAGCCTCTTCATCGATAAAACACGGTGAACAGCGTGAATATTATAGCAGCGGCACCTTGTATAAATTGGCTTATTACACCAATGGCGCTGTAGATAAAGAATATCAGTTTGATTCCAATGGCCGTTTATTAAATTTAAAAACGTACAAAGCGGGTAAGGAATACGGCCCAAGTATCAGTTATTCCACTGATGGTGGTTACTCACTCTCCCGATATGGTCACCAAGTGAATAACCGTGTCTCTGGCCCCCATTACAGTTTCTATCCCAATGGGCAATTAAGAAGCCTGTGGAACTACTGCCAGCAAGAAGGCGAAACCTGGAACGGTGAACCTTATTTCTGGGATAACGCCATTGCGCGCTGCGGTATACAGCGCGAGTACTTTGATAATGGTGCCGTGAGTTGTATTGAAGATCTCGATAGCAATTATGCCGTTGATAAAGTGTGTTACGACATGAATGGCAAGATAGCGAATGAAATGCTGCGTATCGATGAGCAGCATGTGATCCACAAGCGCTACATTAACGGTGTCATCTATTCCGAAGAGCCGGGTTTTGCCGATTACTCACATATCACTAAGGGCCGTAAGATTTATCACTTAGAGAACTCAAAAACTCATGGGGTGTATAAGTCTTATAAAAATGGCAAGTTAGAATACGAGAAAATGTATGATATGGGTAAGGCTGGATGCCTTAAAAAGTACGATGCTAACGGCAAGCAAACCCCAGAAACGGCGAGTTGCCAGTTTTAAAATGCTGGTTTGGGCTAGTGGCTAGAACCTGTTTGGCTTAGGATAATGGATGAGTTTGGTGGTGTGGTTTCATTGCGATAATCACCACGCTCTTCCATTCATAAAATAATAAAAAGGAAGTTTGCATGTCAGCCACAGAATACAGTCTCGAAATCAATCCAAGATTTACTGAAACCGACGGCCTAGGTCATATCAACAACACTGTTATCCCCGTATGGTGTGAAGCGGCGCGCACGCCAATCTTTGAGATTTTTAATCCTGAGCTGGATTTACATCAGTGGAACTTAATCGTCGCGGGGTTTACCGTGGCATTTATCGCGCCGACTTACTATGGCAAGAGTGTCACAGTAAAAACCTATGTCAGCCGTATCGGTAATAGCAGCTTCGAGCTGACCCAAACCTGTTGGCAAGCGGGTAACAAGACCGCCGAAGTAAAAACCACACTCGTACATTACGATTACAGCAGTGAAAAAAGCCGCCCGATTCCTGAAGATATCCGCGAAATGCTCGCTAATCTGAATGGTGAAAGCGCTTAGTCTGCTTACTCTTTCGGTCAGCGTAATTGCAATTGCGCTGCTGAAGGGTTAATTTGTCGACCCGTTAACTGTGATGCAGATCACTTATCTGTATTGCTTAATTTTTATCGGTTCGGATTAACCATGAGATTCTATTTTACCCGCATGCGATCGAAGGACATTTGTCCACCAAGACAACCACTTAAAAAGATTGTGTGGTCATGGGTGGGGGCTTTCTGTGGCATTTACTTGGTTGCGAGTCTCGCAAATTATATGAGTGAAAACCTCGTCGACACTATGTTTGTCATTGGCTCGTTCGGCGCGTCGGCTGTGCTAGTGTACGGTGCACCGCTGGCGGAGTTTTCTCAGCCGCGTAACTTGATTGGTGGCAGTGTGTTATCGGCCTTAATTGGGGTCGCAGTGTACCAAGTGTGTGGCGATTATGTGGTGCTGTCGAGCGCCTTAGCGGTATCCCTGTCTATCGCATTCATGTACCTGACTCGCACTCTTCATCCTCCGGGCGGCGCAACGGCATTGATTGCCGTGATTGGCGGTGAAAACGTGCATCAACTCGGCTTTCTTTACGCGTTAATGCCAGTGTTCCTCGGCTCAGTATTACTCTTACTGGTCGCGCTGGTGGTCAATAACCTCTCCACCGATCCCAAGCGCCATTACCCTGTTTATTGGATTTAGCGAAAGTTAACATTATCCCAAGTAGATGAGCGCAACTGTTATTGCGCTCATCTATTTATGTTTATATTTCAGATTAAATACCGCTAGTTATAGCTATATTTCTAAATGCTATAATTCTTGTACCATCAGAATAATCTAACTTGAAATTTAACTTTTTTATCATGACTGGATTTGATTCTGTAGGATATTTGAAAAATAGCTTTAGTGATGTAGCTGATTTTTTTGTCAAAGGAATACTTCTTGATGATCTAATAAACTCATTTGCTATATGTACTCTTTCTAGCTCAGCTCTAGTGTTTTCTTGATCATAAATTTTAGTGTTATTAACTCCGCCAATTTCTAGATCTTCGTCTGAAACATTTCTTACAAACAGACTACATATCACTTGAGAGCCAGATCTTGAACAATAATCTAGCTCTATTTCTAATCCAGCTTCTACTTGTACCATGCTATAGCTAATACGTTCTTCTTTTTCAAGAAAGTAACTGCTTAGCGACGATGATGGAGCATAAAATTCTCTTAGGCTTAAGGACAAAGCTCCCAACATCAAAAAAACAAATGTGTAATATCCATATTTTCTCCATGTTTTTCGATCTTTTACTTTGGAAACAAGTCTGTTGACGATAAAAAGAATTGAAAATGCTGACATGAGAGCTAAAAATGCAAAGATAGCTTGATAGAGTAATAATCCATCAACGTTAAGTTGAAATAGCTGTCTTAAGAAGTCTGAGCCTCTAAATGTTGGCACTAAAACAGCCAGTAAGGTAAGTATAAAACTAAGCAGTGTATTTGAGTCTGACATGTATTCTCTGAAATTATTTTTTTCAGTATTTTCCTTTAGCACCTTACTATCCATTTTTTATAAATATCCTATAACTCTGCTTATATGTGATGACTATTTTAATATTAATGAAGTATCCATTCAAAGATGTTTCTATATCTGTTCTGCTAGTTTTTCAAAAACTTCTGCACATACCAGCAGCTGGCTTGGATAGTAAAGTCTTGGCCTTTAGCCCACTTTAAGCCGTGGCGCACTAAGCGTTCGGCAAGGCCTTTACCGCGCAGTTCGTTGGGGACAAAGGTGCGGCTAAAATCGATATCCTTGCCTGATAATCGGTATTCCAACACGGCTTCATAGCCGTCGACAGGGATAATAAAACGCTGTCTATCCTGTTGATGTTCAATGGCTATCTCGATATTTTCGTTATCTGACATACATGCTTCCCTCAAGGTATGGCCTAAAGTGTGCTGGCAATTTATCTATGGGCTCGGATAGCTTAAAGCTTAAGCGACTTCGTGCTGTTTGAGAATCGCCAGCAGTTCTGCCGGTAACTCGGCTTTTTTGCCCGTTTTAAAGTTAAACATTACGGCGACTGAAGTGCCTAAGGTGGTTACTGCCTGCTGCTGTTTACTAAATGCCTGATAATGCATGGTAAATCTATCGCTGTGAATATCGCTAATGCTGACACTTACCAATAAAGTATCGGGGAAAGTCACTGGGCGTTTATAGCGAGCCTGATTTTCGCTGATTACGGGGCCAATACCGGATTTATACAGAGTATCTAGCGGGAAGAGGCGATTGAAAAAGTCGATACGTGCCGTTTCAAAATAGCGGAAATACACCACATTATTTACGTGTTGTAGGGCATCCATTTCACCCCATGCAACGGGGATTTCTGTGACTATGGGGTGCTGTGCGAGAAACTTTTCCATTGCCTGTTCTTGTACACCTTCTTGCAACTGTTGTTTAAATCCCATGATAAAAATCCCAAGTTAAAACGCTCGTTTAAGCGGCCAGACTAGCAGCATAAGATTGCTGCGACAAGTCTTGGCCTAAGCTGATACTGTGGATGATAATGGCAAGCAATGCAGATATGAGTAATGTCTTTAAAGGGTTAGGTTGAGCTATGTATATTGGACAAGCGGCAAAGCAAACTGGGCTGTCGATAAAAGCGATTCGCTTGTATGAGGCGTGGGGGCTCATCGACACTCCCGCACGTCAGGGGCGTTATCGTATTTATAGTGCGGCGGATATTAGGCTGTTGTTGCTGATCAAAGAGGCCAAAGCCCTCGGTATTAAGCTTGTCCAACTAAAAGATTTACTCGAACAAGGCGATAAGCATGCTCAGTTAGCCACAGTGCAGGCTTTTTTGTTGGGTATTAAAGCGGATTTTTTACGCCAGATAAGTGAGTTAGAACATAAAGTCACTCAGTTAGATGCCTGTATTGATGGGCTCACCTCCTGTGAATCGCAGCTGTTACCTTAGGTCTTGACTCTCCCCTTAGGGGCAGAGTTTATGCTATTTGCCACATTGACTGTTATGGCGTTTCATCGTGGCAAAAAAGATTTTAGTGATCTGTGGTAATCCTAAGGCGCAGAGTTTTTGTGAGCATCTGGCTCAAACCTATGCCAAAGCGGCGGCAGATAAACACTCAGTTAGAATCGTCAAACTAGCTGAGCTGAATTTTGACCCGAATCTGACCTATGGTTATCGTCAACCTCAGCCACTCGAAGCCGATTTGCTAGCGTTTCAAGCGAATATCCAGTGGGCGGAGCATGTGGTGATTATCACACCGATTTGGTGGGGCGGTATTCCTGCTAAGTTTAAAGGCTTAATCGATAGGACATTTTTATCTGGGTTTGCATTTCAATATGAGAAAGGTAAATTGATACCCGCTAAGTTGCTGCGCCATAAAACTTCGCGAATTATCATGACTATGGACACGCCGCCTTGGTATTACAAGTGGTTTCAAGGCGCTCCCGCGCTGAAACAGCTTGATACCGCCACCTTAGTTTTTAGTGGTTTTAAGCGGGCTAAGTCCAATATGTTGGGGCCAGTGATGAGTGCTAAGGAGCCGCAATTGCAACAATGGCGGGCGTTGGTGCAGCGGCTGGGGAATTTAGGTTTATAGAATCGAGCGAAACAAGGAGTGGGGTGTGATTAAACAAGTGGGCAATACTCTTATTCAGCCAAAACACAGAGCGTCTTGCCATTGCTGTGCCGTGGTATTGGAGTTGTCATTGCCTAATGGCATCGAAAATCCACGCCGTTGCGATTGCTCTATCTGTCGTCGTAAGGGCGCAATGGTTGGTTCTGTGCCGCTGGCGGGGATTAAGATCCTCAAGGGTGAGGATGTGCTGAAACTCTATGAATTCAATACCAAAACTGCCAAACACTACTTCTGCTCTATCTGCGGTATTTACACCCATCACCAGCGGCGTTCCAATCCCCATGAGTATGGTTACAACATTGGTTGCCTCGAAGGGGTTAACCCATTCGATCTCGAAAATGTGCCCACGAATGATGGCGTTAATCATCCTGCGGATCGTTAGATTATGAATATAGGTCAGTTTGCTGCACTCACAGGGCTGTCGGCGCATACGCTCAGATATTACGAGAAAATTGGCCTACTGCAGTCTGTCGTTCGAAATGGCAGCGGGCATCGTGATTATGCGGCGAAAGAAGCGGAATGGATTGGGTTTATCAATCGCTTAAAAGAAACGGGCATGCCGTTAAAGCAGATATTGACCTATGCCGAGTTGCGTGCCCAAGGCGATGCAACCGCTGGCCAGCGACAGCAGTTGCTCGAGCAACATGCAACACAATTGGCTGAGCGTATTCGCCAAGAGCAGGAGCATTTGGCTGCCCTTAAGCAAAAAATTCACTATTACCAAACTCATTTTAGTGGCTAAGCTCAGTCGCTAACATTTGTGGTTAAATGCTAAAAAGCTAATATTATTTACTTTTCTATTTGCTTGCTTGTGTCTCTAGTCGGCGGGCAAAACAGAGGGCCAGTTTTACTGATCCGCCTTGCCTGTGTCATCCATCAATGAACCATTGACTTAGAGTTAACTCTAAGGTTTAGGCTGCTTGCTGTGATTTAATCCAACAGGAGCTAAAAATGAGTAATCAAAGATATGTGCAGGGCCTCGCTAAACTGACTGAAATCGACGGTGAGGCGGGGGAGAAAGTCATCCGCAGTCTTGCCGATATTTGCCCTGACTTAGGCAAGTACATTATTGAATATCCTTTTGGGGATATTTATCAGCGTGAAGGGCTCGACCTTAAGACGCGGGAGCTAGTGACAGTTGCCGCACTCACGGCGCTAGGGCATTGCCAGCCACAGTTAAACGTACATATTAATGGCGCATTGAATGTGGGTTGTACGCCGCAGGAAATTGTTGAGGTGATATTGCAAATGTCGGTTTATGCTGGCTTTCCTGCTGCACTTAATGGCATGTTTGTCGCTAAAACCGTATTTTCTGAGCGGGAGTTAAGCATCGTTTAGTTAGTCCTGAGTCAGGTTTATCGATTTGCAAAAGTGACCATAAGGCCGCTTTGATTTCCTCTCTCAAGTTCATTTTAGTTGGATTTAAACGGGCGATGGGGTGTTGTAAGGCTTTCATTCGACTCTAAACAGAACGTTCGACTTTGGCTAGAGATAGCCAAAGTGACCAATATACCGAGATTGAGTGGCACAGTTGCCAACACTGTGCTTTGCACATTACAGTGGCAAATGTTGCCCGTCTTACTATTTCAATGGAATGTAAAATAATAATGAATTTAATCGGTTACATTGGTTCGGCTCGCCAATACTTGCGAAAGCTCAGCTTACCATCACTGAGTGAAATCCGTTTAGGTTTGGGCAAGTTCTGGCGCTGTCTTATCCTAGGGGTGGCTAAGTTATCCTTTGCACAAAAGCTGTATCTTATTGCTTTGATATTGGCTTTTAGTAGCGAGTTAATGGGGTTGGTCGCTGTGATTGCCGTAATCGCTATGGCCATCGAGTTTTGGCCTGTGTTCGAGCGGGTTTGGCACAGTTTGGCGGGCAAAGCTGTGTTGTTGCTGTTTTATGCGATGATTGCCAACTTTGCTTTAGGCTGGTCTGGCGCGATAGTCAACGAAGTCGTTGGGGTGTCAGCAAGCGATCTCAATTACACCCATAACTTAGCGATTCTACTCTATATGCCCGCTTGGTTTTTGATGGTAAGCGCGATTGTGCTGCTGGCATTGCAGTTGATTATTCCTATCTATTTAATATTGATCTTTTTGCTTAAACCTTTAGGTATCAAATCGTTACGGCTTACCTCGCATACTTCATTCCGTAAAACGACTTTTTTGATCCGTATCGTGCTAGCGACTGTGGTTTTGTATCACTTGAGCCTGTTAATTGATTTAGAGACGCGCATTGAAACCTCGTTTGGCAACTTTATTACCTCTCCCCAAGAAGCCGCTAAGCATGCTCCTCGCGAGCCTAAATCGGGACGGTTGCCGGATGCGACCGATGTGTTGACTGTACCGATTGTAGAGCTAACTCAGACTGCTCTTGACTCTGAAAGCGATAAATCAAGCAAGGCTGAGAATAGTAATGATGACGGCGAGCTGGAAGAGGAAGAGCGCAAAAAGGCCTACGCCTCAGTGCGAACTCAATATCAGTACTTAGTGCGGCAATGGCTAGCTACGTTCGCATTTTCACTTGAAGCCAATGGCCGCTCGCGTTGTAAAAAGCCTGCCGAGTCGAATGTGATTGAATTAAATGATTACGAGATTTTGTTGATCACACCCGATAAGAATGCGGATTATGGTTATCGTTTTGAGGTGGAAAAATGTATCTCGGCCGCGTTTCCGCTGGCGGTGAAGGGCAATTGAGCCAATTAATAAAAAAGCGACCACAAGGTCGCTTTCGTTTTATCGGCTAAATCAGCTTGAGCTGACTATCGTGTTATTCAACCATCACGTTATTCAATCAGCAGCTCATCGAAGCTGCTGATTTTGCGGAACTCGCCTGTGCGTTGCTTGCTGTCGCGAACCATTTGGCAGGTCATCATGCCCGCAGCGTCGGCAGCCTTTAATTCTTCAATAACATCAGACACAAACAGCACTTGTTTGGGGCTTAAGCTGATAGTGTTGAGGATATTGCAGTAAGCCTGCTTATCTAATTTGTTGCCCGTACGGGTGTCGAAATGGCCGTTAAACATTTCAGTTAAATCGCCGCCGTCACTGTGGCCGAACAACAGTTTTTGCGCGTCGACTGAGCCGGATGAAAAGCTGTAAATACGCAGGTTTTGTGCGCTAAAACGTTTCACCGCTTCAATAAAGTCCGGGAAGATATGGCCCTTAAATTCGCCATGGGCATAGCCTTGCTTCCAAATTAACCCTTGTAAGGTTTTAAGTGGCGTGGCTTTACGGTCTTCGTTGACCCACTGTTGCAGGATCTCAGTTACACGCGCTAAGTCAGCCTCAGGCTCTAGGGCGATATCTTTAGTGTCACAAATACAGTTTTCAACCAATACATTGTGTTGGTTCTGTTCTAAAAAGTCTGGCAAGGCTTTGACAGAATAGGGGAATAGTACATCTTGGATAAAGTTTAGGTCTGTCGTGGTGCCTGCTGTGTCTACGACTATGGCTCTGATACCCATAATGTTTTGATACTCCACAATATGTTGGCTAAAAAATGCAACTCCGATCCTAAGCGTTATTGGTGAAATTGGCTAGTCTATTTCACCCAAACACATGGGCAAGTTGTGGGTGATATCACTAAGCGATAAGATTGAAATTTGATTAATCTAGTAATTTTAAAAGCTTATCCACTGATTATCCGAGAAAACACTAACTTGTTACTGGATTTCATCTCGTTTATTGCGCATAAGTTTGTGGTAGACATAAGACTATGGTCTTAATAGCTAAGGGAAATTTAGGCTGCTATTGTAGTTAATGTCTCTTTACTCCTTTATACCTTGCATGCTGTGGTTTTCGGGAGACGAGATAGCATATTTCACCTGCGAATAGAGAGACCTTACATGAAATATTTACCCGCACTTGGCTTTGGTATCTTATTAGCTTTATTGAGTTTTATCAGTTTCTCATTAGTCGCGAGCGCGGGTTATATGTTGGACATGTTGAGTGCGGTGCCTCACATCTCGCATAACAGTGTGGAGTATCTTTTGTTAGCGGCTCATGATGCGAGTTTGCTGATATTGCTTGCAGGTTTAGTGCTTTATGCTTACCACAGGATCTTTCCTAAACTTCCCTTCGATTGGTTTACCGCTGTGCTTATCCAAATGCCGCTTGGCTTGGCGGTACTAGTGTTAGATGGTTTTACTTTAAACCTGTTTTCATTCAAAGGTTTTGCTCTAACGTTGACCACTTTAGCCGCTTCATTTGGGGTGTTAAGCCTTTTTTGGTTGCTCCAACGCAGAGCTAAGCGCTTCGAGGCGAGGTTGAGCTAAAAAATTGAGAAGACCAAAAAATAAGGCCATTAAAGTTGTTTTCAATGGCCTCACTTTCGTTTAATGGCTGCTCAATCCAATTAGTATTATTTCCAAACCCTCGAATACCAATATTTCCGATAAGAGGCCTATTGTTATTATTTACACTGATGTTTGGGGTTTGCATTAATATATCGGTCAGCTCCAACACTTGGGTATCTTCGATATATTTATCAGTAATAACAGTAATAGACCTAGGGATTTCAAGTGCTTTGTGTTTTAAATCGAGTTTAGTTCCAATAACTTGTATGACCTATAGTTTAGTAGCTTCTTCGGTCTTTTTATGGACATCTTCGGCAATTGCATAGAAGGATAAAAAGGGAAGCAAAACATAATAGAGGGGAGAATATAGTCCGCTATCAAGGGGGAACAGCCCAAAAACCTCTTGCCTATGATTTTTAAAGAGAGCTGGTAATGAACGCTACAACCAACCCAATGGTATTGCGTTTGCGTTAAATGATTATCTCGAATTGGTGGATACAGGGCGAATTATTCGAGCAGATAAACGCGGTTTAATCAGTGGATCGAGTGCTAAGTTACTCACAAAATCGAATATCCCGCAAGACAACTGGCTTAAGCTCACTACAGAGTTTGGCAAGTTGTTTCATGGCCCAGAGGAAACCTTGCAACAACTTACCCCAGAATTCAGATAATCATTGCGAACACTTAGTAAAAGTGACGACGGCACTTTGCGCCTTGCTGCCAGCCGCTCAAAGTGGCTGACTTCAAACTTAGTCATCGGCTTTACCTTTCTACACAGCCAACCAGACAATGGGCTGGGTGACTCTGACTAAAAATCACCATTTTTCAGTTAAATAGCACTATTTAGCCCATCATTATCCATTTGAAGCAGACCTTGTCAGCCTTTTTGCAGTCAAGTGACATTTGTTGCTTGAATGTGGTGGTTCGGTGGGTTATGTTGCCGCCCCAGCTTAGGTAGCCGGATTGATTAGCAGCCGGCGATTTTGTGTTCTGGTGAATGACTCACCACTGATTATTACTTTGCTATGGAGCAGATATGATTCGCCTCTTGCAGTTAGCTATTTTGTGTATTGCCCTGACCGCATGGCCCGGCTGGGCGATGCAAATTTTTGTTGAAACGCCGGCTGGCAAAACTATTACGCTAGATGTGGAAGGTTCTGACACCACTGAAAACGTCAAAGCTAAAATTGAAGATAAAGAAGGTTATCCGCCGGACAGTTATGCTTTGTTTTTTAAGCAAACTCAATTGGCAGATGCCCACACCTTGTCGGACTATAACATCAGCAAAGAAAGCACACTCATCATGCTGCTGCCTGATAGTTATTTTTTCATAGGTCCGGCATCAGTGAACGGTTATTGCTCGGCAAGTAATTTTTATCCATATCTATCAGGTGTGTATGTTGTGGCCAACTCGGGAGTCTGGAGTGCTTGTGCAGTGAATGCGCAAGGCTTAATGGGTCATTCGAATACCCTTAACACCACTGAATTCATTATCACAAATTTTAGCGCCACATTTATCCCGAAAAATATTATCTTAGTTAACAAAGCAAATCAGCAGCTCGTTGCTACTGTTACCTCTCTGAACAAAGATAATACTGAAATTTTTCATGAAAATTTTACGATTGAGCCGGGGACTAATGGACTCAGTTTAAGTTCTTTGCATGGTTATACTGGCCGATTATCCATTAAATTGAGTCAGGGTGCCGAGGTTTACCTAAAAGGTTTTAGCATTATTCCAAAACCAGTCAATACCGCGCCGAGTCTTTCAGGTCAGCCAGCAACAATGGTGTTTGCAGGCAGTTTGTATAGTTTTACTCCAACAGCATTCGATGCTCAGGGAGACAGGCTAACATTTTCAATTGCCAATAAACCCGTTTGGGCGACCTTTGATACAGCCACTGGCGTCCTATCCGGCAGTCCAGATTTTGATCATATTGGTGACTATCCCAATATCCGAATCAGTGTCAGTGATGGTTTGTTGAGTGCGTCATTAGCAGCATTTTCTATTCAAGTGAAGGCTCCTGTTTACCAGGTCAGTTTTATCGATGCCGATGGCAAGCCATTATCGACCCAGCAAATCACTCATGGCCAAGCGGCGACAGCGCCTGCGGCTCCGGTGCGAGAAGGTTTTACCTTCAGTGGTTGGGATGTGAGTTTTGTCAAGGTCACTGCGGCGATAACAGTGAAAGCGCAATATAGCCAGAATATCTATGCGGTCAGCTTTGTCGATGCCGATGGTCAGCCATTATCAACTCAGCAAATTACTCATGGCCGGGCGGCAACAGCGCCAGCTGTGCCGACGCGGGAAGGGTATACCTTCACCGGTTGGGATGCCAGTTTTGTTAATATCACTTCAGCTTTAACAGTTACAGCGCAATACAGCCAAAATGTGTATGTCGTCAGCTTTGTTGATGCCGACGGTCAGTTGTTATCGACCCAGCAAATTACTCATGGTCGGGCGGCAACAGCACCAACAGCACCGGTGCGGGAAGGTTTTACCTTCAGTGGTTGGGATGTGAGTTTTGCCAAGGTCACTGCGGCGATAACAGTGAAAGCGCAATATAGCCAGAATATCTATGCTGTCAGCTTTGTCGATGCCGATGGTCAGCCATTATCGACCCAACAAATCATCCATGGGCAAGCGGCGATAGCGCCAGCTGTGCCGACGCGGGAAGGGTATACCTTCACTGGTTGGGATGTCAGTTTTGCTAATATCACTTCAGCTTTAACAGTGACGGCGCAATACAGCCAGAGTGTGTATGTCGTAAGCTTTGTCGATGCCGAAGGTCAGTCGTTATCGACCCAGCAAATTACTCATGGTCAAGCGGCGACAGCACCAGCTGTGCCAGCGCGGGAAGGTTATACCTTCACCGGTTGGGATGTCAGTTTTGCTAATATCACTTCAGCTTTAACAGTGACAGCGCAATACAGTCAGAA